>JACDAP010000093.1 GCA_013695395.1 Solirubrobacterales bacterium | reverse complement strand
GGCCACGCCGTACGCGCACCCCGACGCCTGCGCGAAGGCCTGCTCGAAGCGGCCGACGAAGCTCCCGGCCGAGGAGATCCAGTTGCCATCGATGCACTCGTCCACGTAGGCCCGCTCGTTCCCGTCCAGCAGCGTCTCTGCGACACGCAGCACCCGCCGGCCCGCGGGCGCGGCGAGCACCGGCTCGCGCCCGGGGATGAGATGGCGGTATCCGGCCAGCTCCGCCTCGGTCGGTGGCGCGGGATCGGGGGGACGCGGCCTGACCGGCCGCTCTGCGCTCGGAACGCCGGGAGCGGCCGGTACGCGCGAGCGCCGGCCGAGGGGCGCGGTGATCCAGTCGACGAGCGCGTTCGCGCGAGCCAGGACCTCCTCGTGCTCCTCCTCCGGCTCCGGAGCGACGTGCTCGGCGATGATCCGCTCCAGCACCGCGCGCCGCGACGCGGGCTGCAGCGCCAGGAACCCCGTTCGGTACCCGGGCTCCGGCCCCGGCTCGGGAACGAGCTCGAGGGCGGCTGTCCGCAAGCGGGTATAGGCGGTGAGGGCCTCCTTCTGAGCGGGTGCCGGCGCTCCCTGCACCGCGAGTGCCGCCTCGATGCGGGCAGGTTCGAGACCCGCCAGGCGGCGGACCGTGTGGAGGTCCGAGGCGCGACGGCCGACGTTGCGGACGGAGCCGAACTCGTCGACCCGCGGGCGCCACGCCTCCTGAGCGGGCAGCAGCGTGGCGAGGTCGATGCCTGCTGTCGCGGGATCGACGTCGTCGGCGAGGAGGTTCAAGGCGATTCCCCGGCACTCGCTGCAGGCGCTGCAGGCCGCCTGCTCCCGGGTCTGCGACCAGCACGAGAACTGCAGGTCCCGGAGATCGACGTAGCGCTCGGACAGCAGCCTCTGCACGTGGAACTGGCGCAGCGAAGCGGTCAGCCCGTCGTAGGAGAACCCCGCGGGGGCGAGGATCGCGGACAGCGCCCGTTGGGCGACACCGGAGTACATCGCGTGACGGTGCTGAATGATCATGCCGCCGTTGCGGGCGTTGTCCTGCACCTCCGCCTCGGAGGCCAGGAAGACCGTGGGCGCTCCTCGCGCCGCTGCGACGCCGAGCGCGGCGCCGAAGTAGAGGAAGGTGTCGACGAGCTCGGTGACGCCGACGCCGTAGCGCTCGACCGCAGCGTCGTTGCGAAAGCACATGCGCAGGTCGGAGGTCACCTCGATCAGCTCGAGAGAGCGTCGTTCCTGGATCGCCCGCAGGGCCCGCGTTCGCCGGGGGTGATCGTGCTCGACGCTCCCCTCGCGCGCCGCCGAGACGGTCACGAGCGCGGGAGGTGATCCGAGCTCGACGAGCAGCGCGGCCTGCACGAGGCTGTCCCGCCCCCCGCTGAAGCAGGCGACGGCGGGCCCGTCGGGCCGAGGTGGGACCCCCTCGGTGAGCTCCGGTCCGGCTTCGATCAGCTCGATCGCGCGGCGGTCGTCGTCGCCTCCCGCGTTCCCCTCGAGCGTGGCCTGCTGCGCGTCACACAGCCGCAGCCACGCCTCCGCCTCGCCGGGCGGGAGCCGGACGGGAAGGACCACGCGGCAGGGACGCAGGAGCACCCACTGCGAGTGCAGGCAGCACAGGGCGACGCGCCACCACACCGCCTCGGGGACTGCGGCCACGTCGACGCTCTCCGGGTAGGTGAGCGTGAAGCTCGTGGCCCGGTAGAGCGACGGCTCAGGGGTGACGCTCCAGCGGAAGCGAACCGTCCGGCCCTCGACTTCGGGCGGGGCCAGGCGAATCGAGGTCGGCGTGCTCATCGCCACCGCCCGACCCAGCGCAGCGGCCGGGCCAGGCGACGCAGCTGCCCGCGCAGTCGCCACCACCCCCCGGCCTCGATCCGCATGAGCGTCGCCTGACGGACTTCCAGGAAGCCGACGCGCTCGCGCAGTGCGTGCGTCTCCGCCTCGAGACGAGCGATCTCCCGCTCGCGATGGATGAGGAGCTCCTCCTGGCGACCCGCATGCGCCTGAAGCTCATCGAGGTAGGCCTGAACGCGGCTCGTGTGTCCCTCGAGGTCGCGGTACGCGGCCCGCCGGGCGGTCGCCTCGCGTCGCACCGCACCGATCTCACCAGCGGCGAAGAGCGGCGCGAGCCGGCCCCCTTGCCACTCGTCGACGAACCAGTCGGTGCCGTTGGCGTGGACCAACCCGAGCAGCAACCGGGCGGCGGCCTCGTCGAGGGTCCCGTCCTCCCGACGAAGCTCGGGGACCTGGTTCTCGAGATCGACCCCGAGCAGGATCCCGTGGACGGCATGGAAGTGGGCGAAGGTAGCCACCAGCTCGCCGATGCGTGATGCGTGGGAGAACGGTGAATGGTGGCCGGGCCGGCCGACCGAGTGGTGGATGACGACAGCCTCGCGGCAACGGCGAAACGCTCCCGGGCGAGCGGCGGCTACGCGCAGGCACCAGTCGTTGTCCTCGTAGTAGGCGGCCATGCCGATGTCGATCGGGAAGGCCGCGAGCGCCTCAGCTCGGAGCAGGCTCGCCGTGCCGGGCACCCATCCGGTCGGCCCGCTCGATCCGAGGGCAGCGTCGTCGGGATCGCAACCGCTGCCGGCGAGGGTGAAGGTCGCGATGTCCAGCCCGCGCTCGATCCAGCCGCCGAAGTGCTGCACCCGACCATCACCGCCCACCACCAGGCTCGTCACCCCCGCGACGTCAGGGTGAGCGTCCAGCTCGGCCACGAGGTGCGCGAGCGCGCCGGGCAGGAGCTCCGCGTCGTCGTCGAGGAACAGGACGTAGTCGCCGCTCGCGTGCTCCGTACCGAGCTTGCGGCCACCGGCGCACCCGAGATCCCGATCGGCCAACCGCAGCATGATCTGCTCCTGCCCCGCGGCGAGCACTGCGAGCCGTTCGCGGACCGCTGGGGTCGAGCCGCAGTCGATCAGCAGCACGTCGACGTCGAGCGGATCGGCCAGGATCGAGGCGACGCAGCGTTCGACGTAGCCGGGCCGGTCCCGGGTGAGGACCACTGCGGTCACGGCGCTCGCCGACCGGGCCACAGACGGCGCCGCTGCGCTCGACGCCAGCCGCCGCCGGAGCGCCCGTCGCTCGGAGGGCTCGGAGGGCTCGGTCTGCTCGCCGCTCCGCGGGCGGGCATCTATGTCATAGCCGGCGAGCGCCCCGGTCGCGAACGCCGCCACCTTGGGTGACGCGCCGGGCGACCATTCCACCCGCCGCCCCATCAGCGCGGCGGCGATCATCACGTGCGCACGATCGGTCCGCACGACGGCGTGAGCGGCGATGCGCGCCAGCCAGCTCTCGAGGTCGGGGCAGGTCACGGAGATGTCGTCGTTGTCCGCGGGCAGCGGAGGCCCGGGCAGCGCTTCGAGATCGGTCCGGTAGGCGTTCAGCAGCCCTGCGCCCGTGGCCGCGAACCCGCTGAAGTCGTAGTAGAACGCGCAGTCGTGGGCGGCCCGCGCCCGGCAGAGGCCCTGGATGGCGGCGAACGACACGTCCTCCCGAGCGAAGACCGTCGCGTTCGTCCGGTCGAGCGCACGCCGCACCTCCTCGACGCGGACATCGAAGCTCGACGGAAGCACGACGACGCGTTCGAAGCGGCGCTCCGCGATCGCCAGGATCCGGGGCATGAACTCGTGATAGGCATGGCTGAACGCCCCGCCACCCGGCAGCAGGACGAGCTCGCCGCGGACACCGGCCAGGTCTCGGGCGGCGACTTCCCGGTAGATCCGCCCCTCCAGCAGCCTCCGGGCGCCCGCCCAGATGAGTGCGTCCCCGCGGTTGCCCTCGCCGCCGACGAGCGTCACGTCCGCGCCGACATCGATCTCGTCGAGCAGCGCCGTGCGGCTGCGCGCCACTTCATCGACTCTCGAGGGACCGAACATGCCGCGGGGGAGTCTTCCACACGGCACGCCAGGCACTAAGCTCGGCGCGTGGCTACGGTCGGGGAACTCGTCCTCATCCCGGGGCGTGATCCATTCCGCCGTGCCGGAGGAGCAGAGAGCTACGTGCTCGCGCACGCGGCCGCGGCCGCCCTCACGGGGCGCCGTGCGCACCTGATCTGCGCCGGACGCCGCGCACGGCGACAGGAGCTCCAAGACGCAACGCTGCAGGTGGTGGCCTCACCGATGCCGCTCGTGCGGTCGATCGTCGCGCCGCTGCACCGTCGCCCACTCGTGCGCGCGATCGTCGAGCTGTTGACGGGGCGTCCCGGACCGCATGTGCTGCACGCGTTCGGCGCCTGGGTCGACACCGCCGTGGCCGCGCGCGACGTGCTGGCGACCCGCGGAGTCGAGGCCCGCGTCGTGGTGACGGCGTGGACGCCGATCGAGCACGAGGCGGCCGCCAAGCTCGACAGCCAGATGGTGCAGGACAGTCGGCGGCTCAGGCTGGCCGGTCGACTCGAGCTGGCCTGGGTGCGCCGGGTGACGGTGCCCGCCGAGCGTCGGGGCTATCGCGCCGCCGACGCCGTGGCGGTCAACTACGACTCGGTCATCAGGCTGATCGAGCAGGCCTACGGGCCCGGCCTCCCGTTCCACAAGCTCACCTACGCTCCGCCGACCGCCTTCGGGGAGGCGGAGCTCCCGGGCGCCGCACCGACGGGCCTTCCCCCCGGCGAGGCGCCGCTCCTGCTGAGCGTGGGCCGACAGGACGGTCGCAAGGGCCAGGACCGGTTCCTCGACGCGCTCGCGATCCTCCGAGACGAGGGCCGAGCATTCCGTGGCTGCCTGGTAGGAGGCGGCACGCTGCTCGAGGCTCACCGCAAGCGGGCGCGCGAGCTCCGGCTCGACGACCGCGTCACGCTCCCGGGCCGCGTTCCGGAGGTGATGCCCTACCTGCGCGTCTGTGACGTCTACGTGTTGCCGTCCACGCAGGAGGCGAGCGGTTCGGTCGGCGCGCTCGAGGCGATGCAGGCCGGTGCCGCGATCGTCTCGACCGCGATCGACGGGATGCCCGAGGACATCACCGACGGACAGGACGGGCTGCTCGTCGAACCGGGCAGCGCCGAAGCGATCGCCGCGGCGCTGCGGCGCCTGCTCGATGCTCCGGACGAGCGGGTCCGCCTCGGCGCCGCGGCGAGGTCGCTCTACGAGCGCCGGTTCTCCGCGAACGCCGCCGCCACGGAACTCGACACCTTCTACGGAACGTTGCTCAGTTCTTCGTCCCGTACCGCCGTGCGGTGAGCGGGGCGAAGACGAGGATGAGGACGACCACCTCGGCGAGGACGAGCAGGACGTCCCCGGCGTCGGCCGCGCCGCCCATCAGGCCGCGGACCGCCGTCGTGAGATGTGAGACGGGGTTGATCCCGACGAACGCCTCGAGCACCTTTGGGAGCGTCTCCGGCCGCACGAAGATGTTGCTGAGGAAGACGAGCGGGAAGAGCGCCATGAACCCGGTGTTCATGACCGCGCTCGGCGAGCGCAGCAGGAGACCGACGAGCGTGAAGACCCACGAGAGGGCGAACGAGAAGAGCACCACGAGCGCGACGCCGGCCAGGAGGCCCTCCACCCCGCCCTCGACGTCGTAACCCAGCGCGACGCCAAGCACGACGACCACGGTGGCCGCGATGACGAACCGCACCGCGTCCCCGAGGACCGCGCCGACGAGGGGCGCAGGCCGCCACACCGGCAGCGAGCGGAAGCGGTCCACGACGCCCTTGGTCATGTCCGTGTTGAGCGCCACGCCGGAGTAGACGGAGGTGAAGAGCACGGACTGCACGAGCATGCCGGGCAGCAGGAACTGGAGGTAGTCCTGGGTGGAGCCCTCGAGCGCACCGCCGAAGAGGTAGGTGAACATGACGAGGAAGAGCACCGGCGTGATCGTCACGTCGATCAGCTGCTCGGGGACGTGCTTGATCTTGAGCATCCCGCGCCAGCCGAAGGCCAGGCAGACGGTGAGCGCGCCCGGGCGGGGCGGGCGCTTGCCGGAGACGAGGGCGGCGTGGAGCGCGGCGTCGTCGACCGGGGCCGGGGGTGCGTCCTGAACGGCGCTCATGACGGGTCCTCCGTGTCGGTGGGGGTATGGCCGGTGAGGGCGAGGAAGACCTCGTCGAGGCTCGGCTGCCCGAGCCCGAAGCCCGCGACCGAGAGCCCGGCCTGCGCGAGAGCGGCGAGCGCGTCACCGGCCCGGTCCGGGTCGGCGAGCGCGACGGAGAGCGCGTCCGGCTCGCCGCCGAGCTGCACCGGCGCGTCGAGTCGCTCGCTGAGCACGCGCTCCGCCTGTGCCCGGTCGGCGGGGTCGGCGAGCTGGACCTGCAGGGTGCTCTCCCCCACCGACGCCTTCAGCTCCCGCGGCGTCCCCTCGGCGATCACCCGGCCGTGGTCGATCACGGCGATCCGGTTGGCGAGCTGGTCGGCCTCCTCGAGGTACTGGGTGCAGAGCAGCACGGTGGTGCCCTGGGCGACGAGCGCGCGGACGATCTCCCACACCTGGTTGCGGGAGCGCGGATCGAGGCCGGTCGTCGGCTCGTCGAGGAACATCAGCTCGGGGGTCACCACGATGCTCGCGGCGAGGTCGAGCCGGCGCCGCATCCCGCCGGAGTACTTCTTGACGAGCCGTCCGGCCGCCTCATCGAGGCCGAAGGCCTCGAGCAGCTCGGCGGCCCGGGCCTTCGCGCCGGCCCGCTTGAGTCCCAGCAGGCGGCCGATCAGGATCAGGTTCTCTCGGCCCGTGAGATCCTCGTCCACCGAAGCGAGCTGGCCGGTCAGGCTGACGGCACTTCGCACGGCGTCGGCCTCGGAGACGATGTCGTGGCCGAGGATGCGGGCGCTGCCGCCGTCCGGCTTGAGGAGCGTGGCGAGCATCCGGATCGTGGTCGTCTTCCCAGCGCCGTTCGGGCCGAGGACGCCGTAGACGCTGCCGCGCGGGACGTGGAGGTCGACGCCGCCGACCGCGGTCGTCTCGCCGAAGCGCTTGATCAGGCCCTCGGCCTCGATGGCCGCCGGAAGGCTGCTGCCCGTGGGTGGTCGTTCCGTGGCCGCAGGCGCGCTCATGCTCGTCATGGTGGTGAGACGGGCGGGCTCGCGCAACCTCATCGCTCGCGCAGCGGCGAACCGCCCGCCGCCCTCATCGCCCGGCACCGAAA
>JACDAP010000092.1 GCA_013695395.1 Solirubrobacterales bacterium | reverse complement strand
GCACCGCTCCGGTCCAGCGGCACGTCGAGCGTCGCGCACTCGTAGCCGGTCGGCGAGCAGGGGGTCCAGGGGAGGGCCGCGGAGGCGCCCGCGGGCGCGAGCAGCGCCCCGGCGACGGTCGCCGCGGCTAGGCACGTGAGGGAGCGCGCGGAGACCATGGTCGGCACGGTAGCCGAGGTGGCGGGTACTCTCGCCACAGATGTCAGCGAAACGAGAGATCGTCAGAGCCGACGGCGCCCCGGCGGCGGTCGGCCCCTACTCCCACGCGGTGGCCAGCGGCGGGCTGCTGTTCTGCTCGGGGCAGGTTCCGCTCGATCCCGCGACGGGCGAGCTCGTGCACGGCAGCCTCGGGGAGCAGACGACGCGCTGCCTCGAGAACCTCGCGGTGGTCTGCGCGGCCGGGGGGACAGGCCTGGCGGCCGCGGTGCGCTGCGCGATCTACGTGACGGACATCCTGACCTTCGCCGAGGTCAACGCGGCCTACGGCGCGTACTTCGCCGAGGAGCCGCCGGCGCGCACGCTGATCGGCGTCGCGGCGCTGCCGTTGGGCGCCGCGGTCGAGATCGACGCGATCGTCGCGCTGCCCGCCTGATCGCTCAGTGGCCGTGGCGGGTACGCCTCGTCCATGAGCACCGACCCCGCCCCGCTGACCATCTCCGACGCCGTTCATCGCGCGGTCCGCGTCCTCGACCCCTCGGGCACCGACCAGAACCTCGGGGAGCTTCTCGGTCGCTTCGAGGACGCCGACGAGCCCATCGGCGTCGCGGCGGAGGCGGCGCAGCGGATCGACGAGGGCGTCGGGGCGCTCGATCCTCAGGCCGAGGACGCCGCCATCCAGCTCGCGGGAGCGGTCGCGCGCTACCTCTGCTTCCGCCGCGACGAGGCTGTCGCCGAGGGCAATCACCTCATCACGCTCGCCGTACGCGCCGAGTACGGGGGCGCACCGCCGGAGCCGATGCGCGGTTGGCTCGAGGAGGCCGGGGTGGCGGTCTGACCGCACACCCCAGCTCCCCTGGGCCTCAGATCCCGAGTGCCTCGGAGGCCAGCCGCGCGCCCTCGATGCGGTTCGTGATCTTCTGCATCGCGATGTCCCGGGCGAAGTCCGGCGAGCCGTGTGAGGGCTTCAGGTCGCGGCTGAACGGCGAGAAGCCGCAGTCGTCGGTGGCGCCCAGGCGCTCCTTCGGGATGTGCTCGGCCGCGGCCACCAGGTCGTCGCGGACCTGCTCGGCGCTCTCCACCTCGGGGCTCAGCGGGTTGATCACGCCCATGAAGCAGACCTGTGGGACGCCGTTCGCGTCGTCGCGGCTGTACTTGCCGACGAGCTCGTAGACCGCCTCCTTGTCCTCCTGGGAGGCGCACTGGATCAGGAAGTAGCCGGCGTTGAGCTCGAACATCTTGCTCAGCAGCAGCTCGTAGTCGACCTCCTTGGAGTGCACCGAGTCGCAGTCCCCACCCGGGCAGGTGTGGATCCCGATGTTCGCGCGCTCCTCGGGCGAGAAGCGGTCGATCACCCGGTTGTTGAGGTCGATGAACTCCTGCAGCATGTTCTTGCCGGTCCACGGGTTGCGCGAGTCGTTCTTGCCGGCCAGCCGGCCCTCGGTGAAGTCGATCGAAACCCGCTCGGCGCCCGCTTCGAAGCATCCGCGAATGTCCTTCTCCACCTCGTCGCAGACGTCGCTGAGGAACTCCTCGCGGGAGTACCCCTCGAGCTCCTCCTCCAGGGGGTAGAGCAGCATCATCATCGACGCGGAGATCACGGCCTGCTTGACCGGCTTGTCGGTCGCCGCCTTGTTCTTCGTGACGTACTCGGAGGCGAAGGTCTTGTAGCGGAACGGTCCGCCCGTCAGCCGCGGGAGCTGGCGGTGATGACCGTCGTCGAAGATCGCGAAGAACTGGCCGTCACCCGCGAGGTTGTCCGCCAGGCCGGTGCCGGCGAGCGTGTCGGTGATCGAGTAGGTCGCAAAGCTCGACTCGCGCTGCTCGCCGTCGTTGACGTAGAGCTCTCCGGTCTTCTCGAGGCGCTGGAGCGAGTCGAGGGCGGAGGCGTCCTGCATCTCCTGGAGCTGCTCCCAGGTGATCCGGCCCTGGTCGAGGTCCTCGTAGGCCTCCTGGAGCTTCAGGGGGCGGGGAAGGGATCCGACCGTCTCGGTGGGGATGGGCATGTGGCGGTTCTCCTGTCTGTGAGGGACCTGGCCGAGGCCGTGCGAGGGCGCGACCCCTCGTTCGAACCTAACCGACCTCACGCACCCTATGGCGGTATTTCAGAGGACGAGTCGGGCGAAGAGCCTCTCGAGGACCGCGCCGGGGTCGGCGCACAAACCGGTGTGCACCGGTCCCGGCTGGACGGCGGCGCTGGCCGGGGCGACGAGCCAGCCGAAGCGCTCGGAGACCTCGAGCCGGGCGACCGGCCCGGCGTCGAGGCGCCCGTGGCGATCCGGGCCAACCCGGCGAGGTGGGTGCGCAGCGTGCGCGGATCGAGCTCGGGGGCCAGGGCGGTCAGACGGGCGGCGTCGACATGGACGCGCGCCTCGAGGAAACGGTGGCGGCGGGCGTGGAGCACGATGCCGACGTTGAGCGCCTCGCCGCGCTCGAGGTCGGGCACGACGCGGCAGAGGGCGTACGCGTAGGGCTCCCCGGCGAGCCTCACCCGAGTGGGGGTCGGTGCTCGGCGGGGGCTCAGCGGGCATCGCGCGTCAGCCTGCGACCCGTCCCCCGCTCGGCGCGGTCTCGGCCGGCCACGTTGTGCGGATTGACTTGCCCAGGGCGGGGCAAATCGCACAACCTCCCGCCGCCGGGTCGTCAAGATGGTCGCCATCGCCCGCATCGGTCTCATCCCGGAGCGCGCCGTCGAGCTCGTCGGCGCCGCGCTCAACCTGATCCCGACGCCGGTGCCCCAGGCGCTCTTCGCCCCACCGGTTGCGCGAGTGCTCCACGTCGGTGTCGCCATCGGGCTCTTCGCGCACCTCGCGCGCGGGGGGCCCCGGACGACGGAGGAGCTCGCCCGGGAGCTGGAGCTTCAGCCCGCGGGGACGCGCCTGCTCTGCGACTGCCTGATCGCCATGGGCCATCTCCGGGCCCGCCGCGACGGCCGGGTCGCGCTCTCCCGGCGTTCTCGCCGGTGGCTCGACCCGGACTCGCCGCGCTCGGTCGCCCGCTACGTCGAGCACACGGGGACCTACTGGCCGTGGTGGGAGCAGCTCGAGTCCCTGGTCCGCGACGGGACCCACGTGGAGCTGCACGACGCGGGGGCCGACGACGCGAGCTGGGCGACCTACATCCGCGGCCAGCACGAGCTCGCGCGGCTCTCCGCACCGGAGGTCGCCCGGGCCCTGGAGCTGCCTCCCGGCGCGCGCTCCGTGCTCGACCTCGGCGGCGCCCACGGCTGGTTCTCCGCGGTGCTCTGCGACCGGCATCCCGGTCTGCGGGCGACGGTGGTCGACCTGCCGGGGAGCGTCGCGGTCGGGCGCGAGATCCTCCGGGAGAGCGGGCACGCCACGCGCGTGGACCACGTGGAGGGGTCGGTGTTCGAGGCCGAGCTCGGGGAGGGCCACGACCTCGCGCTCGTCTTCAATCTCGTCCACCACCTCACGCCGGAGCAGACCGTGACGCTCCTGCGGCGCGTCCACGCCGCCCTGCGCCCCGGCGGGCGGGTCGCGGTCCTCGACCTGTTCGCGCGGGAGCCGGGACAGCGCCCCGGCGGCGAGTCATTCCTCGGGCTCTTCTTCCACCTGACCAGCGGGGCGGACCTGCCGCGGGAGAGCGAGTTGCGCGCACAGCTCGCGGAGACCGGCTTCAAGGCCCCGACGAGCAGGGGCATCACGCGACTCCCGGCGCAGACGCTCTACGTCGCGGAGAGAAGTTGACGCAGGCGTCACCTTCGGGGTAGGCTGGCACCATGTCCCAAGGCTTCGACTACGACTGGATGATCATCGGCTCCGGTTTCGGTGGCTCCACGAGTGCACTGCGCCTGAGCGAGAAGGGGTATTCGGTCGGCGTGCTGGAGTCGGGGAAGCGGTTCGGCGACGAGGACTTCCCCAGCTCGACCTGGGATCTGAAGCGTTACTTCTTCCTGCCGAAGTTCGGCCTCAGGGGCATCTTCCGACTGAGCACCTTCAAGGACGTCGCGATCGCCAGCGGCGCGGGCGTGGGCGGCGGCTCGCTCGGCTACGCCAACACGCTCTACCGGCCGCTCCCGGCGTTCTACGCCGACCCGCAGTGGGCGGGCCTCGACGACGGCTGGGAGCGGACGCTCGAGCCCCACTACGACGAGGCCGAGCGCATGCTCGGGGTCACCGACGTGCTCACCGACGATCCCGCCGACGACGTCCTCAAGGCGTTCGGCGAGCACCTCGGCGTGGGGGACACCTACAAGAAGGCACGCGTCGGCGTCTACTTCGGGGAGGAGGGCGTCACCGTCCCCGATCCGTTCTTCGGCGGGGATGGTCCGGACCGGACCGGCTGCATCCAGTGCGCGCGCTGCATGGTCGGCTGCCCCCACAACGCGAAGAACACGCTCGTCAAGAACTACCTGTACCTGGCCGAGAAGGCGGGGACGACCGTCCACGCCGAGCGCGAGGTCATCGACATCACACCGCTCGGCGATCGGTCCGGCGCCGACGGGTACCGGATCACCACGCAGCGTTCGGGGGCCTGGACCCGGCGCGGTCGCCGGAGCTTCACCGCGCGCGGCGTCGTCGTCTCGGCGGGCGCGCTCGGGACGAACAAGCTGCTGCAGCGCTGCCGCCTGAACGGGTCGCTGGGGAGGATCTCCAGCCGGCTCGGTGAGCTCGTGCGGACGAACTCCGAGGCGATCCTCGCGGTGCGCCTGCCGAAGGAGCTGCCCGGCCAGGGGCGGCGCGTCGCGATCACCGGCTCGATCTACCCCGACCCGAACACCCACATAGAGACCTGCTCCTACGGCGAGGCAGGGGACTCGATGGGCTTCCTCAACACCCTCCTGGTCGGGGACGGCACCCGGGTCACGCGGCCGCTGAAACTCGTGGGGCAGATCCTGCGTCACCCGGTCCGCTGGGCGAAGCTCCTCGACGTGCGCGGCGCGAGCCAGCGGACGATCATGCTGCTCGTCATGCAGTCGCTCCCCGGCGCGATGGCGCTGCGGCCCCACCGCTTGCCGAACGGCGCGGTGCGCCTGCAGACCGAGCAGTCGACGGGCGAACCGAGCCCGACCTTCATCCCGGTGGCCAACCAGGCGGCCGAGTGGATCGCCAGGGAGACCGGCGGCGTGGCGCAGAGCTCGATCTTCGAGGCGATGGCGAACATCGCAACCACCGCGCACATCCTCGGCGGCGCCGTGATCGGCAAGGGCCCGGAGAACGGCGTGGTCGACGCGCGCAATCGCGTCTTCGGCTACGAGAACCTGCTGATCTGCGACGGCTCCGTCGTCCCGGCGAACGTGGGCGTGAACCCGTCGCTGACCATCACGGCGCTCACCGAGCACGCGATGAGCCACATCCCCGCCAAGGGCATGGAGGCGTTCGCGGCGCTGGAGGTCCGGCCGGCGTCGGTGGTCAGCGGGTCGGTCACCGCCGAGCCCGTCATGCACGCGCCGATCGACGCATAGCGCCGTCGCCTCAGCCGCGCAGGTCGATGACCCGGATCCGGCCGTCGAGCGCGACGAGCTCGGGGTCGCCGGTGAGCAGCGGCGCGTCGTGGCGCTCGGCCGTCGCCGCGGCGAAGGCGTCGGCGTAGGAGAGACGTCCCGCGGCCTTGAAGCGGGCCGCGGCGAGGACGAGCTTCTCGTCCGGCAGCTCGGCGGTGATGGTCGCCGCGAACGCCTCGGTCTCGACCACTGCGACGTCCCACCCGACCCGCCGTGCTCGGTTGTACGCCACCTCCCCGAGGTTGATCCAGCTGGCGATCGGCCGGGTCGTGCGCACTGCCTCTTCGACGTGGTCGGCCGAGGGCTCGTCCTCGAGCCAGGCCATCATGGCCCAGGCGTCTAAGACGACTGCGGCGCGGGGCTCCACCGTCTGTCCTTCCGATCCTCGAGCTCACGCTCTCGCCGCTTCTCGGCGTCCCAGGAGCGCATGCCGTCGCCTGGTCCCGCGATGCCGCGAAAGTCGTGAATCGTCTTCGGAGGCGAGACGCGCCGGACCCGGATCTCCTCACCGTCGAGCGCGACCTCCACCTCGTCCCCGGGATGCAGGCCGATCGCCTCCCGGATCGCCTTGGGGACGACGACCTGCCCCTTCGGTCCGACCTTGTACGTGGTCATACCCGTCAGTCTAACCGCGTTTCGCAAGATGGTCGTCGGTCGCTGTTGCATCGGTTCTACGAGCCTTTACGGTGGCGCGCACGCGCCGACACCTCACCTACGCCAACGTCGTCGCCACGCTCGCGCTGATCCTCGCGGTGGGCGGTGGCTCGGCTTACGCGGCGAGCAAGCTGATCACGGGTAAGCAGGTGAAGAACGGCTCGCTGAGCGCGCAGGATCTCTCGCGCAAGGCGCGTGCCGAGCTTCGGGGGCGCCGCGGGCCGGTCGGGCCGGTCGGTCCCCGCGGGTTCGCAGGGAACGCCCGGGCCGCAAGGGACGGCGGGGCAGCCCGGCGCCGTGGGCCAGCCGGGAGCCCAGGGGCCGCGCGGCTTCTCGGCGTGGGACCCGATCCCGAGCGGGACAACGGTGAAGGGCGCGGAGGCGTTCGATGTGGAGTCCGCCCGCGCGCAGAGCGACTTCCGGTTCTCGGTGCCCCTCGGTGGCCGCGTCCCCGCCCTTGCGGTCGATCACGTGAACTTCGCCCCCGACGGGAGCCCCGGGACCACCGACGACGACGCCCTCTGCACCGGGACCGCCGCCGCGCCGACGGCGCCCGCAGGAAGGGTCTGCCTCTACGCGACCGGCGTGAACGCGAAGAACGCCAACGGGCGGGAGCTCAACGCCGTCGACGGTGGGTCGACCGGCTTCTCGGTGGGGTTCTTCAACGACCTCGCGGACAGCGACACCTTCGTCCAGTTCACCTGGGCCTACACGGCGCCCTGACGCTCAGCTCAGCTGGAGCACCAGCTTGCCCGTGTTCTCCCCGCGGAAGAGCCGCAGCAGCGTCTCCGGGAAGTCGTCGACGCCGCCCTCGACGACCTCCTCGCGCGAGATCAGCTTGCCTTCGCCGAGCCAGCCGGCCATCTCCTTCGCGGCCTCGCCGTAGCGGTCGGCGTAGTCGAAGACGACCATGCCCTGCATCGAGGCGCGGTTGACCAGGAGCGAGAGGTAGTTCGACGGGCCCTCGACGGCCTCGGTCGCGTTGTACTGGGAGATCGCGCCGCAGATGACGATCCGCGCGCGACGGCGGATCTGGGTGAGAACGGTGTTGAGGATCTCGCCGCCGACGTTGTCGAAGTAGACGTCGACGCCCTTCGGGGCAGCCTCGCGGAGCGCCTTGCCGACGCTCTCGGCCTTGTAGTCGATGGCCGCGTCGAAGCCGAGCTCGTCGGTGAGCCACGCGCACTTCTCCGCGCCGCCGGCGATGCCTACCACCCGGCAGCCCTTGAGCTTCGCGATCTGGCCGACGATCGAGCCGACCGCGCCGGCGGCGCCGGAGACGACGACCGTCTCGCCCTCCTTCGGCTTGCCCTCGTCGAGCAGGCCGAAGTAGGCGGTCATGCCCGTCATGCCGAGCGTGCCCAGGTAGGTCGGCAGCGGGGCCTTGTCCGGATCGACCGTGTAGGCGCCGTCGCCGTCGCAGATGGCGTACTCCTGTACGCCGAAGGCGTAGGAGACGTGGTCGCCGACCTGGAAGTCGTCGTGCTCGGAGGCGATCACCTCACCGATCGCGCCCGCGCGCATCACCTCGCCGATGCCGACGGGCGGGATGTAGCTCTTGCCCTCGTTCATCCAGCCGCGCATCGCGGGGTCGAGCGAGAGGTGGGTGACCTTCACCTTGAACTGCCCAGGTCCGGGCTCGCCGAGCTCCTCGGTGGTGTGCTCCCAGACCTCGGCGGTGGGGAGCCCCTTGGGGCGGGCGGCGAGGCGGACCTGACGGTTCGTGGTGGGCATCGAATCACCGTACCCGGCTCGTAGAGTCCGGATCATGGGCAGACGACTGGCGGTCATCGGTGGGGACGCGGGCGGGATGAGCGCGGCGGCGGTCGCCAAGCGGCGGGAGCCCGAGCTCGACATCGTCGTCTTCGAGAGGGGCTCCTACACGAGCTTCTCCGCCTGCGGGATCCCGTTCCACGTCGGCGGCGAGGTCGACCCGCTGGAGGAGCTCGTCGCGCGTACGCCCCAGAAGCACCGGGAGAACGGGCTTGACGTCCGGATGGGCGCGGAGGTCGTCGGGATCGACCTGGGCGCGCGAGAGCTGACGCTCGCCGACGACTCGCAGGAGGGCTTCGACGAGCTGCTGGTCGCCACCGGCGCCCGGCCGACCCCGCCGCCGATCCCAGGGATCGAGGCGGCGGAGGCCTCGCGGACGCTGGCCGAGGGCGGGCGACTCCGCGCCGCGATCGACGCGGAGGGGAGCGGCGGCGCGGTCGTGCTGGGCTCCGGATACATCGGCCTCGAGCTCGCGGAGGCGCTCGTCCGCCAAGGGGTGGAGACGACGATGATCGACGTCGCCGACCAGGTCTTCGGCGTCCTCGACCCGGAGATGGCCGCGCACGTGCAGCGCGCCGCCGAGGGGCTCGGCATCGACGTCCGGCTCGAGACGCAGGCCGAGGAAGTGCTGCTGGACGCAGGGGGTCGCCCGCGCGCGGTCCGCGCCGGCGGGAACGAGATCTCCACGCGCCACGTCATCGTCGCCACCGGAGTGAAGCCCGCGGTACAGCTCGCCGAGGAGGCCGGGATGACCGTCGGGGAGTCCGGCGCGCTGGCCGTCGACGACCACCAGCGGGCGGCGGGTCAGGAGGGCGTCTGGGTGGCGGGGGACTGCTGCGAGTCCCACCACCGGATCCTCGAGACGGCGGTCAACATCCAGCTCGGAACCCACGCCAACAAGCAGGGCCGCGTCGTCGGTATCAACGTGACCGGGGGCGATCTCGCGTTCCCCGGCGTGCTCGGCACGGCGATCACCAGGATCTGCCACCTCGACATCGCCCTGACCGGGCTGACCGAGCGCCAGGCGAAGGAGGCCGGGTTCGACTACGTGGTCGAGACGATCGAGACCGACACCCGCGCGCGGTACATGCCGGGCAGCGAGCGGATGTGGGTCAAGCTCGTCGCCGAGAAGGGGACGGGACGGCTGCTCGGCGGGCAGATCGTCGGCGGCGCCACCGCCGGCAAGCGGATCGACTCGCTCGCGATGGCGCTCTGGGCGGGGATGGACGTGGAGAGCCTCATGTGGGTCGACCTCTCCTACGCGCCGCCGGTCAGCGGCACGCTCGATCCGGTGCTGGTCGCTGCGCGGGCGATCAAGAAGCTCGTCTGAGTCGTCGGCCGCGGAGATCGCGCTCGAGGTTCGTTTCGCTGAGCGAAGCGTTCCTCGAACGCGGAGGCCCGAGGGTCTAGGGTCGTCGTCTGGCTGACCTCTCCTCACGCCGTCGGGGCGGCGCCGGCGTGGTCGCGCTCGCGTTCGTCGCCTCGCTGGCCTCGTCGCCGGGCCAGTCGTACTGGCTCGCGATCTTCGTCGACGACCTGATCGACGCCACCGGTCTCTCGCGGACGGCGTTCTCGACCCTCTATGCCGCGGCGACCGGATGCTCGGCCCTCACCGTCATGGGGGTGGGGCGCCTGGTCGACCGGCGCGGCGTCGGCACGGCGTGGGCCGTCGTGGCGGTCGGGCTGACCGCGGGCTGCCTGGCCGCCGGCTCGGCGACCGGCGCGCTCGGTGCCTTTCTCGCCCTGGCGTTGCTGCGCGCGTTCGGCCAGGGGTCGTTCCCGCTGCTCGGCACCCTGATGATCGCCGGGCGCTTCGACGCCTGGCGCGGGAGGGCGATCTCGATCGGGAACCTCGGATCGACGCTGGCCGCCGCCGGGCTACCCGCCGTGGCCGTGGTACTGATCGATGCTGTCGGCTTCCGCGACGCGTTCCGCCTCACCGGGCTCGTCGTGCTCGTACTCGTGGCGCCGCTCGCGTTCGTCGCCGCGGGGCTCGCCGGGGGACGGGCGAGGCCGCGCGGGAACGATGGCGCAGCCCTCGCCGTCCTCGGCGGCGAGCCGGTCCCGGTCATCGTGGCTACGCCCGCGATGCGGCCGCGCTTCCCGTGGCGGGAGGGCGGCGGGCGGCTGCTCGTGATCCTGACCGCGCCGCCGCTGGTCGTCACCGGAGCCGTCTTCCACGCGACCTCGATCCTCGCCGAACGGGGCCTCGGCAGCGGGGCCGCCGCCGGGGTGCTCGCGGTCCTCGCGGTGTCGGGTGCGCTCGGGGCGGTGGTGGCCGGGGTCGTGCTCGACCGCTTCGGGCCGGTGGTCGTGCTCGTCGCCTCGAGCCTGCTGCTCGGCGGCGGGATCGCGCTGCTGTTGCCGGCGAGCATCTCGGGGGCCTACGCGGCATTCGCGGTGATGGGCGTGGCGGGCGGGCTCAACGTGACGGTAAGCGGCGTCGTCTGGGCGCAGACGTGGGGGGTGGAGCGGCTCGGCGCGCTACAGAGCTCCGGCGACTCCGCCCGCATCGCCGGTGCGGCGCTCGGCCCGCTGCCCCTGGCGATCAGCGTCTCGCTGACGGGCTCCTACGATCTCGGCCTGCTGCTGCTCGCGGGCTTCGGCGTGGCCTGCGGGGCCCTGGCGGCCGGCTGGCACGGGCCGGCCAGGGCCTGAGCGCCGGTTCAGGTCCGCGTGCCCACCGCGACCAGGTACTCGAGCTCGAAGCGCGCTCCGTCGGACCCGTGGGCGTGGCGCTGGCCGGAGTCGGCGGGGCGAAGGCCCCGATCGTGCGGAGCAGGTCGCCGACCACGCACTCCGGGGTGCAGCTCAGGAGCCCGACCGTGCCGCCGGGCCGGCGGACGCGGACGAGCTCGTCGGCGATCCCGGATGTTCCGGGGGTGCCGAGATCGGCGGCAGCCCCACTTGTACCCGCAAGCGTGGTGCGCAAGAGTCGGCACATGGGCCTGCTCGATCTCGTCGGTCTCGATCCCTTCACGGGGCCCGGTCGCACCCAGCGCAAGGGAAACCGGCTCCACGCCAAGGGCACGCAGAGTCCCGGCACGCTCGTGGGCATCAAGTACCGCGAGCAGGCCGACTCGGCGGCGGACTGGTGGTTCGCCGTGACCGTCTCGCCCACTGGGACCGAGCCGTTCCGCGCCTGCTGCAAGCAGTCGGTGACCGAGATCGGCGACGCGCTCCGGCTCGGGATGCCGGTCACCGTCCATCACGACGGCGACGACGTCGCGATCAGCTGGGACGGGAGCGGTCCGGGCGGTTGGAGGCCGGCCAGGAAGATCGCCGACGGGATCGACGACGCTCGCGCCCGCCCGCCCAAGGGCGAGACGGGTGAAGCGACGGTGCTCGGCTTCCGGTTGATGACGATGCTGGGCCTCACGCGGCGGGAGCGCGACGTCCGCGTCGACCTCGATGGCGCGGAGCGTCGCATCAAGGTCGCGCCGCCGGAGTGGGCCTCTCACCTGCTCGCTCCCGGCACGACCTGGCCGGTCGCGGTCAAGGGAGATCGCGTTGATGTCGACTGGCAGGCGGCGCTGGCGCGGCACGGGACCGGCGTGGGAGTCGCCACGCCCGAGCCGACCGAGGAGCCGGCTCCCGGGCCCGCACCGGAGGAGCGGGCGGCGAGTGCGGTGACCTCGTTCGCCCAGCGCTTCATCCCAGCCGAGGCGCCGGGGGCGACCGACGAGATCGACGCCGAGACCTGGCTGCGGATCAGCGCCGGGCTCATCCACGAGCGGGTCAAGCGTCGCGACCGGGCCGCCTACATCGAGGCCCAGGGGGTCCCGGCGGACAGCTGGGAGGTGGCCGACAGCGCCTGGCAGCGCCGCATGATGTCCGATCCGGAGCTGCAGACCCGCTACGCCGCGGCGATGCAGCGCTGAGCGGGACCTTCCCCGAAGCGCCGGGGACCGGGGTGCGCAGAGGCACGTCAGCGTGAGAGGCTCGGGCCATGTCCGCCACCCCCACGTACGTATGAAGGCCGTCGTCTGCCAGGAGGCCGAGCTCTCCGTCCAGGAGCGTCCCGAGCCCGTCCCGGGCCGCGGCCAGGTGCGGATCGAGGTGACCCGCTGCGGCATCTGCGGCTCGGACCTCCACGCCCGCCATGGCCTCGACGAGTGGGCCGACATGACCGCGGCCGCCGGCTACGAGCGCTTCGGCCGCTCGCACGAGCCCGTCGTCTTCGGCCACGAGTTCACGGGTGAGGTGGCCGAGTACGGGCCGAAGACGAAGGCGGCGCTCACGCCGGGGACGCCGGTCGTCGCGCTCCCGCTCCTGCGCGGTCCCGAA
>JACDAP010000090.1 GCA_013695395.1 Solirubrobacterales bacterium | reverse complement strand
GCTCCGGACTGGTCCGAGCGGGCCCCTGCACCCGAGCCGGCTCCGGACTGGTCGGGGCGCGCGCCCGCTCCCGCCGTGGACCCGGCGCAGTCGGTGCCGCCGCCGCCGCGGCGCCCCGGCTGATCCTTTAGTTCTGCGCGCCGCCGATGCCGAGTCGGCTGTCGGTGAACCGTTCGGGGTGCTCGACGATCTGCGAGAAGCGCACGACCGTGACGGTGTCGTCCATCGTCACCGGCTTGCCGTAGATCTGCTCGAGGAAGTGGATCATCTCCTCGTGGCGGCGGAACTCCGGGTTGTCGTGCTCGATGTCCCGGGGCGTGAGGTCCTTCACCCGCTTGACATCGACCGTGTCGATGACGGCGTCGAAGATCTTCTCCCGCGGCGAGTGCTGGTAGCCGATCGTCACGAGCACCGCCTCGTTCTTGCGGTAGCGATGTGACTTGTCGCCGAGCCGGATCGTGGCCGTCTTGCGGCCCCGCTTGAGCTGGTCGGCGAAGATCGTCGAGTAGAAGTTCAAGACCTGCATGTGGCGCGATCCTACCCGTTGTCCGCTGCGTCCAGCGCCCGTTGGACGATCTTCCGCTCGCCCGCGTAGGTCAGTGCTTCGACGGCCTCGGTGAGCGGCATCCAGCGAGCGAGCTCCACTTCGTGGTCGTGATCCTCGAGCGAGCCGTCCTTCGCCTCCATCAGGAAGTACCGCACCGTCTTGGCGATCGTGCGGCCGTTGCGCTGGTAGCGGTAGGAGACCTCGCCCAGCGGCGCGTGGATCTCCGCCTCGATGCCGGTCTCCTCGTGGACCTCGCGTAGCGCGGCGGTCTCCGCGTCCTCGCCGGGATCTGGGTGGCCCTTGGGGAGGGCGAGGACCTTCGAGCCGTCGGCGGCCCGGCGCGTCGGGACGATCACGATGCAGGCGGGCGGGGTGCTCTCGGGGTCGAGGACGAGGCCGCCGCACGAGAACTCGCGGGGCATCAGCCCCCCCTCCACAGCGCCGGGGCGTGGCCGGCGCCGGGCACTGCGAGACGAGCCGGGGGCATCAGTAGATGTAGCCCGCGAGCGCGCCGCGGTCGTGCACGGTGATCTTTCCGCGGCCCTGGGTGAGCACGCCGGCACGTTCGAGCACGGCGAGGAAGCGGCTCGCGGACTCGCGGGAGGAGCCGGCCAGCTGGGCGATGTCGGCCTGGGTGATCGTGACCAGCACGTCGCCCTCCTCCTCGGCGGGGCCCTCGGCGATGGCGGCGTCGACGAGCTGGCCGAGCACGCCCGCCACCCGGCTCTGGACGGTCTGGAAGCTCTGGCGGGACAGGCGCTCGTTCGCCTCGCGCAGCCGCCGGCCGAGCGAGACCACGAGCTTCACCGCGATGTCCGGGTGGACCTTCAGGAGCCGGCGGAAGTCCGGGCCGGTGAGGGCGATGGCGTCGACCTGGTCGAGCGTCTCGACGGTGGCCGAGCGCGCCTCGTCGTCGAACATTGCGAGCTCGCCGAAGATGTCACCGGGGCCGAAGTGGGCCAGCGCGATCTGACGGCCGTCGACGTGCTCGCGGATCGCACGGGCGTGGCCCTCGGCGACGATGTAGCAGGTGTCGCTCGTGTCGCCCTCGCGGAAGACGACGTGGTGCGGGCTGAAGCGGCGGGCGACCGTCACGTCCGCGACGCGCTCGAGATCCTCCGCACCGAGCGTCTCGAAGACGGGCACGCGGGAGAGGAGGTCGACGGTCGCGCGTGCCGGGGGCATCGTGTGATCTGTACCACACACAACCCGCGCGGTCCGGTCCGACCACCCCATGTCCCACGACCGAGGATGCGAACCGCCCGTCATCTTCCATGCCGAGCGAGGGAAACGGTGGGCGGTTCGCGTGCGGCGGGCGGTGCGGCCGGCTTCGGGATCAGGCCGCCCCGAGCGCGGCCTCCCGACGACGGCGGCGCAGGCTCCGGCCTCCGAGCGCGAGGAGCGCGGCGAGAAGCAGCAGCGGCGCGAGGATCGCGGCGCCGACCAGGACCACGCCGGCGGCGACCTCGAGCACCCGCAGGGCGGTGTCCGCCGCGGCGCCCGGACCCCAGGCGCTCCCGTC
>JACDAP010000044.1 GCA_013695395.1 Solirubrobacterales bacterium | reverse complement strand
GCCGGGGAGCGGATCGTGGAAACCCTCGGCCAGAGGAAGTTCGGCGTCGTTGAGCGAGATGGCGCTGTGTCGGGCGCGATAGCCGTTGCCGTAGGCGAAGGTCACCACGCCTCCGCGCTCGCGTGCGACGCCTACCGGCACGGGCTGCTCGGCGTCAGGAAGCCATGCCCAGACGTACGCCTCAGAAGTCAAGGTCGACCTCGGAGTCGGTCGCCGACGTGCGGGCACGCTTACCGACCAGTGGCGCGCGACCGCGTGCCGCCTCGGCGGCGAGTCGACGCTCGTCCTCGTAGAACAGAGGGACGCCGACGAGCGTCGCGCAATCGAGCACCGTGCCCAGTGCCACGCGGAGATCTCCACGCTCGACGTTCATGATGGTGACGCGGCTGACCTGCGCCCGTTCGGCGAGCTTGTTGATCGACCAGCCGCGCTCAAGGCGGCCCGCTTTGATCCTCACCCCGAGGAGGTCGGCGGCGTGACGCGCGGCGGCTGAAACAGGCTTGGGTGGCATCTAAAGTCAAGTATAGATGACCTTGCGACGGTAAAGTCAAGCACAGTTGCCTTTTACGCGACCGGCGATCACCCCGCTGCCTGCTCCTCGCCGGGGATCGGCGCGGGGCGCCCCAGGTAGTAGCCCTGGGCGTGGTCGACGCCGAGCTCGCGGAGGAGGTCCAGTGTCGCCTGGTCCTCCACGCCCTCGGCGATCGTCTGCAGCCCGAAGCCGCGCGCGAGGTCGATCGACGCGGCGACGACCCTCCGATCCGGCTCGCTCGAGCACAGGTCGCGCACGAACTCACAGTCGATCTTCAGATAGTCGAGCGGCAGCGACTTCAGGGAGCTGATGCCGGCGAAGCCCGTGCCGAAGTCGTCGAGGGCGAAGCGACAGCCGCGGCTGCGCAGTCGCTGGGCCAGCCTGCGCGCCGTCCCGACGTTCTCGATGACCGCCGTCTCGGTGATCTCGAAGACGAGGTCTGCCGGGTCGGCGCCCGTGCGCTCGATCGCCCGGTCGATCCTGTCGATGGTGCGGACGTGACCCATCGAGGCGCCCGACAGGTTGATCTCCACGGTCATCCCGGTCGCGGCCAGCTCGGCGCCGCGCCCGATGACCCAGCGGTCGATGTCGCGGATCACGCCGTACTGCTCGGCCGCCGGCAGGAAGTCGCCCGGCGGGATCACCTCGCCCGTCGGGCTCAGCATCCGCAGGAGCAGCTCGTGCTGGATCGTCTCGCCGGTGGACAGGTCGACGATCGGCTGGGCGTAGAGCACGAAGCGGTCCTCGGCGAGCGCTGCGTGTACCTCGCGGATCCACTCGACCTTCTCGAGCTCGTGCCGCGCCGTCTCCTCCCGAGCCTTGCGCTCGGTGACGTCCTCGATCTGGGAGAAGAGGACGTCGACTCCATACGCGCTGTCGAGCACGCGCGCCGAGTGGATCGACCCCCAGACCACCGTTCCGTCCGGGCGCATATACCGCTCCTCGAGCACCAGTGTCTCCGACCCGCCACGGGTGTAGTCCTCGCGCTCGGGCGACAGATCGTCCGGATGGACGACCACCGTGTCGTCGAGCGTAAGCAGCTCTTCGGCGCTGCGACCGACGAGGAGGCAGTAGGCCTCGTTGACGCGCAGGAATCGGCCGGATACAGGGTGAACGAGCGTCATGCCGATCGGCGATGCGTCGAAGCCGCGCCGGAAGAGCTCCTCGGAGCGGCGCAGCGCCTGCTCGGCCTCGCGCTCAGCGGTGATGTCGCGGACGGTGCCGCGCAGCGTGGAGGCCACCCCGTCGCCGTCGACGATGCCCGACCCCTGACCGACGAGCAGCCGCACCGCCCCGTCGTGGCCGACGACGCGAAACTCGACCGGCGCCGAGTGCCCGGTGTTGCCCGCGGCCCGGATCGCGGCCAGGAGCGAGTCGCGGTCCTCCGGGTGGATGTTGACGAGCATCGTCGCGACGTCGGTGGCGCCGTCGGGGATGCGGAGCATCTCGCGGAGGTGGACCGAGAGCGCGGGTTCGCCGGCGCGCAGGTCGACCTCCCAGCTGCCCATGCCGGCCATCCGTTGGGCCTCGTTGAGCTGGTCCTCGCGGTGGCGGGCCTCCGCGGCGCGGAGCTCGCGCAGGCTCGCCTCGGCGAGCAGGTTGACCGCGGCCTGCAGGAAGACCCGGTCGTCGACGTCACGCGGCAGCGACCCGGCTGCGACGCGCGGGTCGCTCAGCAAGCGCTTCAGGGAGGTCGCCAGAGCGGCGGCGGAGACCGTCGGGCGCGGCAGGACCCCGTCGCCGAGCGAGGCCTCGGTCGCGGCGGCCATCGCCTCGGCGAGCTGCTCGACCGGCATCCCGTGGAGCGCCAGTGAGCCGAGGTGCGCGATCGCCGTCTGCTGGTCCGCGCGGCGCTCCATGCGCCGGTAGGCCTCCCAGCGCTCGCTGATGTCCTGGGCGGCCATCACGGCACCGACGACCGCGCCGTCGCGCGTCCTCAGCGGCGAGAAGCGCAGCAGGTAGTCGGCCTCGCCGTCGAGCGAGGCCCAGTCGAGCGTCTCGGTCCCGCCGGCCAGTGCCGTCGACCACGGACCCTCGACCACCTCCCAGGCGGGCGCGGCGAGGACGTCGTCGAGGCGCTGGCCGACGATGGCATCGGCCTGGATCCCGTGACGGCTGTGCACGTTCCCCTCGACCACGCAGACTCGGTAGTCGGGGTCGATGACCATGACGCCCACGCCGGGCAGCAGCCGGACGAGCGCGTCCGCGAGCTCACGCGCATCGTCGAGAGCATCCACGACGAGCGGGGGGAGGGTGGGAGGGGAGGGAGTCATTGCGCGAGGTCCGACTCGCACCTGCGGGCGGGCAGACACCGTCTCTGTCGACGATAAAGCCACCGCAGACTACAGACAGAAGGTCGTGCGTGCGCCGGCGGGATGGTACGTTCCGGGGGACCCCATGCCCTCCCCCGCAGTGGATCCGGTGCCTGTCCCGTCGTCGACCCTGAGCGGGCCGCGGAAGGCACCAACCGGCATCACCGGCCTCGACGAAGTCACCGGCGGGGGCTTGCCGCGGGGGCGCTCGACGCTCGTCTGCGGCCCGGCCGGATGCGGCAAGACGCTGCTGGCGATGGAGTTCCTCGTGCGTGGTGCCTCGGAGTACGACGAGCCCGGCGTGTTCCTCGCCTTCGAGGAGTCCGTCGAGGACCTCGTCGTCAATGTCGCCTCGCTGGGCTTCGACGTAGCACAGCTCGAGGCCGACGGGCGCATGATCCTCGACCACGTCGGCGTCGCCGACGCGGAGCTCGAGGAGGCGGGCGAGTGGGACCTCGACGGACTGCTCCTCCGGCTCGGCGCTTCGATCGACGCCATCGGGGCCAAGCGGGTCGTGATCGACACCGTCGAGACGCTGTTCGGCGCCTTCTCGGATGTCGTCGCGCTGCGCGCCGAACTGCGCCGGCTGTTCGCCTGGCTGAAGGACCGCGGGGTCACGGCCGTGATCACCGGCGAGCGCGGCGGCGGGACGCTCACCCGTCATGGCATCGAGGAGTACGTCTCCGACTGCGTGATCGTCCTTGATCAGCGCGTCGATGACCAGACCTCGACGCGGCGCCTGCGGATCCTCAAGTACCGCGGCTCAGTCCACGGCACCAACGAGTACCCCTTCCTGATCGGAAAGGACGGGCTGTCGGTCCTGCCGATCACCTCGCTCCGCCTCGACCACCGCGCGTCGGCGACACGCGTCACCTCAGGCGTGCCGCGCCTGGATGCGATGCTCGACGGCGGCTTCTTCGCGGGCAGCACGATCCTCGTCAACGGCACCCCGGGCACCGGCAAGTCGACGCTCGCGGCGCAGTTCTGCGAAGCGACCTGCCAGCGCGGCGAGCGGTCGATGTACTTCGCCTTCGAGGAGTCCCAAGCTCAGATCGTCCGCAACATGGCCTCGGTCGGCATCGACCTGCAGCGTTGGGTCGACGAGGGCCTGCTCGCGTTCCGCTGCTTTCGCCCGACGCTGCTCGGGCTCGAGGCGCACCTGCTGTCGATGCAGACGTCGATCGCCGAGTTCGACCCGACGGTGGTGGTCCTTGATCCGATCTCCGACCTGCTGCGGATCGGGTCCGGCGCCGACGTGTTCGCCATGCTCACGCGCCAGGTCGACTACCTGAAGGCCCACGGCATCACGGCGATGTTCACGAGCCTGAACTCCGACTCGGCACCCGGGCAGGCCGACCGTCAGATCGCCTCCCTCGTCGACACCTGGCTGCTCGTCCGCACGATGGAGGGCAACGGCGAGTACAACCGCGTGCTCGCGGTCCTGAAGTCACGCGGCATGGCCCACTCCAACCAGATCCGCGAGTTCCTCCTGACCAGCCACGGCATCGAGCTCGCCGACGTCTACGTCGGGCCCCAGGGCGTTCTCACCGGCTCCGCCCGCCAGGCCCAGGAGGCGCAAGAGCGCGCCAAGGGCGAGGCGCGCTTGGAGGAGCTCGAGCAGCGCCGCACGAACCTCGAGCGCCGCCGCGAGGCGGTCGAGACCCAGACCGCGGCGCTGTGGCGCGACTTCGATCAGGAGTCCGCCGCGGTCGAGCGCCTGCTCAGCCACGGCTCGACGGGCACCGAGGATCTCGCCGGTCAGCGAGCCGAGCAGGGGCGTCTGCGTGGGGTCGACAGCGACCGAGACGCGAGATGACCGACGACGCAGCGCCTCAGGAGATCTGGCACCTGCGCCTGTACATCGCGGGCCGCTCGGCGAAGTCGCTGCGTGCGCAGGCGAACCTGCGCGCGCTCTGCGAAGAACACCTCGCGGGCCGCCACGAGATCGAGGTGATCGACCTCGAGCAGCATCCCTCGCTGGCGCGCAGCGACGACATCGTCGCGATTCCGACGCTCGTGCGGCGCCTGCCGGAGCCGCTGCGGCGAATCATCGGCGACCTCTCCAACACCGAACGCGTGCTCGTCGGCCTGCGCGTCGAGGAGGCAGCGCAATAACGCAGTGGCTCTCGACGGTCCGGCGTGCTCGCTAGTTGTCCTGCCTACGGACTTGGTGAACGGTTGAAGGGGGCTAGCTAGCGCTGCGCATGTGAATCGGCGAGGACGGCTTTGGTGCGTACGCGGGTTGTTCGCGGAGGATCAGTCGGTCTCTCAGTGGTGGTTCCGCGGTCGGCACGTGGTGGATCTGTCGGGCGCCGCAGTAGCATCCGCCGATGCCTTCGACGACGAGACTTCTCTCACGGCACGCGCAGGGCGCGGTCGAGGCGGCGCTGGCTGATACACGCGTCGTCGTCGTGCTCGGCGCCCGTCAGGTCGGGAAGAGCACCCTGCTCGAGCAGGTGGCGGCCGCGGAGGGTTCCGGCCGGCGGGTGATCACGCTTGACGACCAGGCGACGCGGGCCGCGGCGATCGACGATCCGACTGGGTTCATCGCCGGGCTCGAAACCCCCGTCGCGATCGACGAGATCCAGCGCGCGCCGGAGCTGATGACCGAGATCAAGCTCCGCGTCGACCGTGATGCAGCGCCCGGCCAGTTCGCGATCACGGGCTCCGCGAACCTGCTGGAGATGAAGCAGGTCAAGGACAGCCTCGCCGGGCGCGCGGAGTACCTGCGGCTGCATCCGTTCAGCCAGGGCGAGCTGCGCGGACGACGGGAGTCCTTCATCCCTGATCTGCTCGACGGCCGATCTCCTGACGTCACGGGTGCCGCGGTCGGTCGCAAGGCCTACGCGGAGCTCCTCGCCAGGGGCGGCTATCCGGAGATCCAGCGACGTGCCTCCAACCGTCGCCCCCGGTTCTTCGAGAGCTACGTCGAGGGGATCCTCGACCGCGACCTCGCCACCCTGGCCGATGTCGCCGACCGCGCCGCGGTTGCCCGGCTGCTGCAAGCCATCGGCGCCACCTCCGCGGGAGAGTTGAACATCGAGCGCCTGAGCGATTCGCTCGGTGCTCCGGCGACGACGATCCGTCGCCACGTCGACCTGCTGGAGACGTTGTTCCTCGTTCGGCGCCTGCCGGCGTGGAGCAACAACCTGCTCGCCCGGACGATCAAGCGACCCAAGATCCACGTCGCCGACACCGGCCTGCTCGCCTACCTCGTCGGAGCCGACGAGCGTCGAATAGAGACCGACCTCGATCTCGGTGGCATGTTCTTCGAGACGTTCGTGGCGGACGAGCTGCACCGCCAGGTGTCCTGGCTCGACGATCGGCCGACGCTCTTCCACTTCCGCGACCGTGACCAGCGCGAAGTCGACATCGTGATCGAGCGCCGCGACGGATCCGTCGCTGCCGTCGAAGTCAAATCCACCGCGACCGTTCGGGCGAGCGACTTCCGCGGGCTCGCGCACCTCCGGGACAAGCTCGGCAGCAGGTTCAAGGCCGGGGTGTTGCTTCACGCAGGTGCGAACACGGTGCCGTTCGGTGACCGTCTCGCGGCGGTACCGCTCGCGGGCCTGTGGGGGACATGAGCCAGGCCACCACCGGCGTGCTCGGTAGCGTTATGCGAATGCTCGAGACCGGCGCCCAGGCCCCCGACTTCACGCTCTCCGATCAGGACGGCAACGACGTTTCACTCACGGCACTCACCGGGGCGGGGAAGACGGTGGTCGTCTACTTCTACCCCAAGGCCGACACCCCCGGATGCACGACACAGGCCTGCTCGGTCCGGGACCACGCGGAGGAGTACGCGGCCGCGAACGCCGTCGTCCTTGGTGTCTCGCCCGACCCCGTCGCGAAGGTCAAGAAGTTCCACGCCAAGCACGACATGAACTTCACGCTGCTGGCCGACGAGGATCATGCGGTCAGCGAGCAGTTCGGCGTCTGGGCCGAGAAGTCGATGTACGGCAAGACGTACATGGGCAACCTGCGTGCGACCTTCATCATCGCGCCGACCGGGGAGATCACGCACGTCTTCCCCAAGGTCTCGCCCAAGACCCACGACGACGTGGTGCTCACCGCGCTGGGCGGCACCGCGCTCGACGGCTGAGCGCGGCGGCGTGTTCCCCAAGTCGTCTATATCAGGACTTAGGGAACACGCCGCCCGCGAAATCCGCACCCGGCGGTCTCCATAGCCCCGGGCGGCCCGGCCGGCGCGGCGCTGCATTAGCGTCCGCGGCATGAGCGTCGCCGTCCCCGCTGCCACCGAGTCCCTCGTCGCCGAGGCGGTCGGGATGGACTCAGGCGGCCAGCGGCTGCTGCAGCCGACCTCCATCACGGTGCGGCCGGGGGAGCTCGTCGCGCTGATCGGTCCGAGCGGCTCGGGCAAGACCACGCTGCTGAAGGCGCTCGCGGGCGTCTCCGACCCCACGACCGGCCGGGTGGTCCTCGGGGAGGACAACGTCTCCGCCCGCTCCACCGACATCGGCTACCTGCCCGTCGGCGACACGGTCCACCCGCAGCTCACCGTCCGCGAGGCGCTCGAGTACACCGCGGAGCTGCGGCTGCCCACCGACCTCGGCCGCGACGGCCGCCGGGCGCGAGTGCAGGAGACCATGGAGGAGCTGCGGCTCGTCGACCGCGCGGGCACCCGCGTCGGCGATCTCTCCAACGGGGAACGCAAGCGGGCCGCCTGTGCGGTCGAGCTGATCGGCCGCCCCGCCGTCCTCCTGCTCGACGAGCCCGCCAGCGGCCTCGACCCCGGCCTCGAGCGGCGGCTCATGACGATGCTCCGCGGCGTCGCCGACCAGGGCCGCGGTGTCGTGGTCGTCACCCACGCGACGAGCTCGCTCGCGCTCTGCGACACCGTCGCGGTCATGGGCCCCGGCGGGTACCTGCGCGTGGCCGGGCCGCCCGGGGAGGTCGCCGCCCACTTCGGCGTGAGCGCCTTCGACCAGATCTACGACGCGCTCGCCGACGAGCCGCCACCCGCCGTGCCGGACGAGCTGCCCGAGCTCCCGTACGCGCCACCGCGGGAAGCGACCTACGTCGTCGGCGCCTTCGGCCGGCAGGCCGCGGTGCTCACCTCACGCTACGCCCGCTGCCTGCTGCGGGAGGGCCGGACGCTCCGGGTGCTGCTGCTCCAGGCGCCGGTGATCGCGCTCTGCATCGGGTTCGTGCTCCCCCGGAACGTCCTCTCCGGCGGCGCGCTGGCCTCCTTCTACGGCGTGCTCCTGAGCTTCCTGCTCGTGACGGGCGCGGTCTGGCTCGGCACCACCTCCGCCTGTCGCGAGATCGTCAAGGAGCGCGTGATCCTGGAGCGGGAGGCCGCCGCCGGGGTCCGCCTGGACGCCTATCTGGTCGCCAAGGTCACCGTGCTCTTCGCGCTCACCTTCGTCCAGGTCGCGATGCTCGTGGCCGTCACCGTGGCGCTGCAGCCGCTGAACGCCGAGCCTGACGTGTACCTCAAGGTGGGGGCCATCTGCGTCCTCTCCGCGTGGACCTCGGTCGGCGTCGCGCTCGTGCTCTCCGCCCGGGCGCGCACCGCCGACCAGGCGAGCTCGGCCGTCCCGCTCCTGCTGCTGCCCCAGCTGCTCTTCGCCGGGGCGATCATCCCGACGAGCGTCATGCCCTTCCCGATCCAGGTGCTCTCCCAGCTGACCTACTCGCGCTGGGCGGTCGTCGGCAACGGCAACGCGATCGGCCTCGACCAGACGCTCTCGGGGGACGTCAGCTCGGTCGCGGGCTACGAGCGCGCCTTCTTCGCCCAGCCGCCGTCGGTCGCCGCCGCGGCGCTCCTGCTCTTCCTCGCCCTCTCGATCGTCGCGGTCGGCTTCTCGGTCAACCGGCGGATCTCCGAGGCGTGAGCGTCTTCACCTCCCCGCTGGCCGAGGCGCTCGCGCCTGGCGTCACCGAGCGCCTGGTCCGCTACGCGCGCGTCGACACGCAGTCCGACCCGCGGGCGAGCGAGCGGCCCAGCACGCCCGGGCAGCTCGTGCTCGCGCGGCTGCTCGTGGAGGAGCTCGAGGCGATCGGGCTCGAGGACGTCGTGCTCGCCGAGACCGGCTTCGTCACCGGCACGCTCCCAGCGACGGTCGAGACCACGGACGTCATCGGCCTGAGCGCCCATCTCGACGTCTCGCCGGACGCACCCGCCGTCGGGGTCGAGCCGATCGTCCACCGCGCCTACGACGGGGGCGTGCTCGAGCTGCCCCGCCGCGGGACCGTGCTCGACCCGGAGCGGATGCCCGCGCTGCGCGACTGCGTCGGCCATGACCTCGTGACTTCGAGCGGCGACACGCTGCTCGGCGCCGACGACAAGGCGGGGCTCGCGGAGATCGTCACCGCCGTCGCCCACCTCGCCGCGCATCCGGAG
>JACDAP010000630.1 GCA_013695395.1 Solirubrobacterales bacterium | reverse complement strand
GTGATGAGGTTCTTTTTAAAGCTGGTTTGGGCATCGACCGCTGCCCTCAGCGCGCCCGCAGCCGCCCAGGCCGACCCGCAAGGCTCGGGTCCGATCGTCAATGCCCTTCAATGGCTACAAGGCACTCTTCTCGGTAACGTGGCCACCGCTGTCGCAGTGATTGCCGTCGCCATGGTGGGCTTCATGATGCTGACGGGCCGGCTCAATTGGCGTTTCGGTGCGACAGTGATCATCGGTTGTTTCATCCTGTTTGGAGCGGGCTCAATCGTCAGCGGCATCCAGTCCGCAGCGGCCGCTGGGTAGGGATGATGGCGCTAATCCGGTCACCAGTTTTTCGTGCGCTCACTCGTCCGCAGATGTTTGCGGGCGTTACGTACAGCTATTTCATCATCAACGCTGCGGTCACGACCGAAGTCTTCTTGGTCACGCGGAGTTTTCTTGCCCTGCCAGTCGCACTGGCCATTCACATGGTCGGCTACTTCGCATGCTTGCGGGAACCGCGCGTCTTCGACCTCTGGATCACGAAGGTCAGCCGCTGTTCGAGGACGAAAAACTGGAAGCGCTGGGGCTGCAACAGCTATGCGCCATGAGACAGGGGCATAAATCATGACAAAGTGGTTCGGACCTGCTGCGTGGAGCAGTCGTGAGGCGCGAGCCGGCGATCGGCTGCCATTCGCGCGCCATTTGGATCCAACGACGCTTCGGTTGCGCGACGGATCACTGATGCGCTCGCTACGCGTCGCCGGATTCCCTTTCGAGACAGAGGGCGATGATGTCCTGAATCATCTCACCACTGTTCGCGAGATGGTGCTCCGCAGTACGTTGAACTCCGGCCTGGTCCTCTATCATCACCTGGTCAGGCGGCGGGTACACGTTGATCTTGGCGCGCGTTTTCCAGATCCGGTCTCCGCCGAGATCGACCGTCGCTGGTCGAACAGGTTGAACGAGAAGCAATTGTTCCTGAACGAGCAGTTCCTGACGATCCTGGTTCGGCCGCCTAGGGGGAAAGCCGGATTGCCGGAACGGCTGAGCCGGTTCGGGCGGCGGTCTGGAGAATCCGGTGGCGCTGACTCTCTTGCGCTGGATTCTGCGACGGCTGCATTGACTGCGGCTCTGCAACCGTACGGAGCCCGAGTTCTAAGCACCTATGCCACGGATCTTGGCACCTGTTCGGAGCCTCTGGAGCTTCTCTCTACCATTTATAACGCGGAGACGAGACCGGTCTTGCTCCCGACGGGGGAAGGGGATTTAGGGCAACACATCCCTTATTCGCGCGTGAGCTTCGGGCTCGACGCGATCGAGGTGCGCGGGCCGAGCCAGCGCAGCTTTGCAAGCATTCTGGGGATTAAGGAGTACCCCGATGCGACGCGGCCGGGGCTCCTCGATAGCCTGCTTCGTGTTCCCCACGAGCTGATAATCACGGAGTCCTTTGCACCCGTCGAGCGGCAGACCGCGCGCGAACGGATCGACCTTGGACTGCGGAGACTTCGTAGCGCTGACGAGACCGCTGCAACGGAACGAGCGGAAATGCTAGCCGCTAGAGACGGTGTCGGAGCGGGTCAGATCAGTTTTGGAGACCATCACCTTAGCGTGCTGGTTCGAAGCGACAGCCTCGAACAGCTTGAGAGCGCCACCGCATTGACTGCGGCTGCGCTCGCAGACACCGGTGCGATCGGGGTTCGCGAAGATGTCAATCTGGAACCCAGTTTCTGGGGCCAGTTCCCCGGCAACGAGCACTATGTGGTTCGACGCGCCCTGGTTTCGAGCGCAAATGCCGCCGGCCTCATCTCTCTTCACGGCTTTCCTCTCGGGCGCGCTAACGGCAACCACTGGGGTAATCCCATTTCGGTCTTGGAGACGACGAGCTCGACTCCGTACTTCTTCAACTTCCATGATGGCGACCTGGGCAATTTTACGATCATTGGTCCGTCAGGGTCGGGGAAATCGGTCGTTCTCAACTTTCTAGCGGCACAAGCCCAGAAGATGGAGCCGCAGACGATATTGTTCGACAAGGATCGCGGGTCCGAAATTTTCCTTCGCTCGCTAGGTGGGCGATACGAGAGGATCAGCCGCGGAAAGCCGACTGGCCTTAACCCGCTCGGCATTCCCGACACACCTATCAACCGAGCGTTTTTGCGCGATTGGCTTGCGTGTCTGCTCGAGGCGTCCGGCGCCGAAGAGGGGAATGTCATTGCCAAGGCAATCGACGAAATATTCGCCAATCGACTGGAATTGCGCCGTCTCCGCTTCGTACGAGATCTGATTGCCGGCGGCCGCCGTCCGGAGCCGGGCGATCTTGCTTCGCGCCTTGACCCGTGGATCTTCGAGGGCGAGCATGGCTGGCTATTTGATAACCCCGTCGATCGGCTCAAGTTCGATAACCGGGTCCTCGGATTCGACATGACCGAGCTGCTGGAAGACCGGCGCCTTCGAACCCCGGTCTTATTGTATCTGTTCCATCGCATCGAGGATTGTCTTGACGGTTCGCCGACCATGATCCTGATCGACGAAGCCTG
>JACDAP010000559.1 GCA_013695395.1 Solirubrobacterales bacterium | reverse complement strand
GATCAGCGCCTCATCACGGCCCCAGCCGACGACGGTCACGGCCAGCAGGAGCGCCGGGGCGCGCGTCACGTCGCCGCCGCAGACGGTCAGCCGGCAGCGGGCCGCCAGCGCCTCCATCCCGCGCCCGAGGCCGAGCGCCTCCTCCTCGCCCAGACCCTCCGGGACGCCGAGCACGATGTAGGCCTCGCCCGGCTCGACGTCGCCCATCGCGGCGAGGTCGGAGGTGGCTCCGGCGAGCGCTCGCCAGCCGATGTCCTCCGCGGTGACCCCGGGTGCGCCGCGCCGGAAGTGCACGCCGTCGACCATCGCGTCGACGCTCGTGACGCAGAAGGGCAGCGAGCGGACGACCGCGGCGTCATCGCCCGACCAGCGCACCATGCGCGTCGAGCGGACCTCCAGGAGCTGCTGGAGGGCGGCGATCAGCGACCGCTCGCCCAAGGTGATCTACCGGTGGCGGTAGACGATGCGCGCGCGGCTCAGGTCGTACGGCGAGAGCTCGCAGCGGACCCGGTCGCCCGGAAGGATGCGGATGCGGAACCGCCGCATCTTGCCGGCCACGTGGCCGAGCACCTCGTGATCGTTGTCGAGCTTCACCTTGAACATCGCGTTCGGGAGGGCCTCGATGACCTCGCCCTCGAACTCGACTTTTTCTTCCTTGGCCATTGGGGACAGGCTACTCGTCGTCAGCCACTGGGGCCGCGCCGCCGGCCGTGGGGGCCGGCTGCGGCGGAGCCTCGTACTGGTCGGACGGGAAGTCCTTGCTCTTCTTGGCGGGCGCCGGGGCAGGCGTCGGCGTGGCCGCGGCGCCGGTCGAGGGCGCGGTGTTCGTCGGCTCGCCGCCCGGCTGGATGCCGGGGGCGTAGGCGTCGGCCGGGTTGAACGGCTGGCCCGGGTCGGAGGAGCCGCCCGGCGCTCCGCCGTTCGCGTACTTGCCGAAGAACGGCTCGGCCACGAACGGTGTCTTGGGCTCCGGCCAATCGGAGCAGTTCGTGCCCTTGACCGCCTCGGTCATGTAGTCCTTCCAGATCTGGGCCGGCGCGTCGCCGCCGAACATCGTGCCCCAGTTCGGGACCGCGTTCATGACCTTGCCCTCCGAGCCCGGGTAGCCGACCCAGACCGCGGTGTTCAGGTCGCGGGTCATGCCGTCGAACCAGGCGTCCTTGAAGCCGCTCGTCGTACCGGTCTTGCCCGCACCCTCGCAGGAGGCCAGCCGCGCCCGGGTGCCGGTGCCGCGGTTGATGTTGCCCTTCATCGCCTGGATGCCTTCGTAGGCCTCACCGTCGGTGAAGACCTTGAACTTGCGGACCTTGCCCATCTTCTTGTCGACCTTGCCGTCGGGGAAGCGGACCCGGGTGACGGCGATCGGCTTCACGCGCGAGCCTCCGTTGTTGAGCGTGGCGTAGGCGCGGGCCATCTCGAGCGGCGAGACGCCGGTCTCGAGGCCGCCGAGCGCCTCGGCCGGGTAGGAGTTCAGCTTGGTCGTGATGCCCATCTTGCGGGCGGTCTTGGTGACGTTCGGCGGGCCGATGTCGAGGTCGAGCTGCTGCATGACCGTGTTGTCGGAGCTCACGAGGCCCTCGAGAATCGTCTTCCGCGCGCCCGAACCGGTGTCGCCCGAGTTGCTCACTTCGATCTTCCCGTAGGTCGGGTCGACGAAGTCGAGCTTCTTCGACGTGTAGCTCGTCCGATTGATGTCGACGCCGCGGGCGATCGCGGCCATCACCACGATCACCTTGAAGGTCGAGCCCGGCTGGCGGCGACCCTGGGCGGCCAGGTTGAACTTCGAGTCCCCGTAGTTCGACGAGGAGGCCATCGCCTTGATGTAGCCGGTCTTCGGGCTGATGGTGGCCAGGGCCGAGGACGGGGAGCCCGGTGCGGAGAGGCTCTTCTTGATCGCTGCGCGGGCCTGCTGCTGCTTCTTCAGGTCGATCGTCGTGTAGACGCGCAGGCCGCCCTCGCGGACCTTCTGCGCGCCGTAGGTCTTGATCAGCTCGCCCTTGACGTAGTCGAAGAAGTAGCTCTCGCGGCGCGTCGAGTAGTAGCCGGTGTCCTTCAGCCCGAGCGGCTCGGCCGCAGCCTCGCTCTCCTGGGCGGCGGTGATGTAGCCGGCGTCACGCATCTGGGCGAGCACGTCGTTGCGGCGGCGGAGCGCTGCCTCCGGGTTCAGCCGCGGGTTGTAGGCGGTCGGCGCCTGCGGCAGCCCGGCCAGGAGCGCGCTCTCGGCCAGCGTCAGCTTGGAGGGACTCTTGTTGAAGAAGACGCGCGCAGCAGCCCAGGCGCCGATGGCCTCCTGGCCGCTCGGGGAGTTGCCGTAGGGCACGTTGTTGACGTACTTGACGAGGATCCACTGCTTGCCCTCGGGGCCCGGGTGCCGGTTCTCGAGCTCCTCGGCGAGCTTCGCCTCGCGGACCTTCCGCTTGTAGTCGCGCGTGGCGTCCTGCGAGTAGATGTTCTTGACCAGCTGCATGGTCAGCGTCGAGCCGCCCTGCACCGTCTCGCCCGACTCGGCGTTCTTGATCGCTGCGCGGACGACGCCCTCGAAGTCGACGCCCTCGTGCTGGTAGAAGCGCTTGTCCTCGATCGCGACCGTCGCGTCCTTCAGGGTCTGCGCGATCGACTTGGAGGAGACCTCGCGGCGCAGGACGTCGGACTGGATGATCCCGAGCTTCTTGCCGTTGGCGGCGAAGATGATCGAGTTCTCGCCCTGGTCCTTGGCCTTCAGCTCGGAGAGATCGGGCGCGCTGGCCGCGATCGAGACGACGTAGCCGACGGCGCTGATCGCACCGATGGCGATCGTCGCGAAGAGCACCCCGAGCCCGAGGAAGATGATGCGGCCGGCGCCTCCGCTGCTGCGGTGACGGCGTCGTTGGCGTTCGCGGCGGGACATTCAGAAGCGCTCCGGACGGGGGGTGGTGAGCGATCGCGGAGGGGCGGGACCCGGCTCCGGACGACCTCCGATGGTAGCCCGCGCCGTCGCGATCCGTGTCATTACCGGTGCGCTCGGACAACCTTTTCGCCGTGGGGTCCCGAATCCCCTGGTCACGGGCCGGGACGTGCAGATCCGACCGCTACCGTTTGCTGACCTTGTCCGCGCCGCCCCGCGAGCTCACGCTGACCCCGCCGCCTCCGGAGCGTCCCGAGTTTCCTGAGGGCGCGCGGCCGACGCCGCTCGCCCCCGCGTGGCGGCCCGTCGGGGTGCTCCTGGCCTTCGCGCTCGGGCTTGGCGGTACGATCGCCGCCGCGGTCGTCATCGGCGGGATCGCGGTTGCCTTCGGCGCCGACGGCAGCGACCTGCCGCCGGGCGTCAACGTGCTCCTGACCGTCGCCCAGGACGTGGCCTTCATCGGCGCGGCGATCCTCGTGGTCAGCCGGGTCGCCCGGCCGACGCCGCAGCAGTTCGGGCTGCGCGGGACCCGGCCCAAGGCCTTCGTGGGATGGCTGCTCGTCGCCTTCCTCGCGTTCGTCGTGATCAGCGCCGCGTACTCGGCCATCGTCGACATCGGCGCTCAGGAGGATCTCCCCGACGAACTGGGGGTGGACGGCAGCACCGCCGCGCTGTTCGCCGCGGCGTTCCTCGTGACCGTCATCGCCCCCGTGGCCGAGGAGATCTTCTTCCGCGGCTTCGTCTTCACCTCGCTGCGGCGCTGGGGGCTCTGGCCGGCGGCGCTCGTGACAGGCACGTTCTTCGGCGCGATCCACCTCGGCTCGGCCCCTGACGTGCTCTACCTGCCGATCCTCGCGATCTTCGGCGTCGTGCTCTGCCTGCTCTACGCGAAGACCGGTTCGCTCTATCCGGCGATCGTCCTGCACGCGATCAACAACTGCATCGCCTTCGCGGGCACGCGGGACGGGTGGACGTGGGAGTACGCCGTGCTGCTCGCGGTCTCGCTCGGCTCGATCGCGCTCATGGCCCTGGTGGTCCGCCGGGTGCGCGGCCCAGCGCCGCGAGTCCTCACGGCGTAAGCCAACCTTTCCGCCAGGGGCTGACAATCGCGTGCCCAGGGCGTAGCCTCGCGCCCATGCGCACCACCCCCGTCGTGCTGAGCGCCGCTGTCTTCCTGCTCGCGCTCCCCGCAAGTGCCCTGGCCCAGGCACCGGAAGCGCCGACGCCGGTCGCGCCGCCGGTTGCCGCCCCGGCGCCCGTGCCCGCCGCGGTCGCGGGCGCCTTGAAGCTCCGGGCCGAGAAGGTCGGCAGTCGCCGGACCGTCCTCGCCGGGGCGCGCTGGCGGGTCCGCGGGATCCTCACCCCGTACGTGGCCGGCCAGCAGGTCGTGGTGCGGTACTACCGCGGCGGCAAGAAGCTCAAGGCCAAGCAGGTCACCCTCCGCAAGAGCGGGGACGCGGGCGTCTTCCTCACCGGGTTCACGACCAAAGGGGCGGGCCGCGTCACCGTGCGGGCCACGCACCGCGGGACGGCGAAGCTGAAGACGGTCAAGGCCCACTCGACCTCGGTCGACGTCCTTCCGCGTTACGCGGGCCCCGGCTCGTCCTCCTCGACGATCCGGGCGTTGCAGGCGCGGCTCGACTCGCTCGGCTACGTCGTCGGCCGGCGCGGCTCCTTCGACGCCCGCACCGGCCGGGCGGTGCTCGCCTTCAGGAAGAACACGGGGATGGCCCGGACCACCGTGGCCGACCGCTCCGTCTTCTCCAAGCTCGCCAAGGGGCAGGGCGCCTTCAAGGTCAAGTACCCGAACCACGGGCGCCACATCGAGACCGACATCTCCAAGCAGGTCGTCGCGCTCATCGGCAAGGGCGGCAAGGTCGAGCGGATCTACCCGACCTCCACGGGAGCGCCCTCGACGCCGACGATCCGCGGCTCCTTCAAGGTCTACCGCAAGGACTTCGGCACGAACGCGCTCGGGATGGTCCACGCGGCGTACTTCATCCGCGGGTACGCGATCCACGGGTTCAAGTCGGTCCCCACCTACAACGCCAGCCACGGCTGCCTCCGGGTCCCGACCCCGGACGCGCTCGACGTCTTCCGCTGGGTGCGGTACGGCACCCGCGTCGACACCTACGAGTAGGTCGGGGTTCTTCAGCGCGCGGCGAAGCGCGCGAGCATCCCCACGCCGAAGCCGTAGATCAACAGGGCAAGCAGCGCGGGGACGCCGCGGCGGACCCACCGGCTCTCCGAGTCCGCGGTGAGGCCCGCGACGGGCGAGAGCAGGACGTCGCCCGCGTCGTCGATCAGCTCGCGGGCGCCGGAATGGGCGGCCTCGCGGGCGCGCTCCTCCTCGGGACTCGGGTCGGCGGTCCGCGTCGCCTTCTGCCCGGCGATCTCCGCGGTGGTCTGGTCGGTGGCGCTGCGGGCCTCGTCGATGACGAACAGACCGAAGCCCGCGATCACGAGGAGGCTGGCCACGACGGCGAAGGTCCTCAGGGCGCTCTCGAGCACGCAGGTAGCCTACGCCCGGATGAGCGCTCAGGCACGGCTGGTCGACGAACTGCGTACGCACGCGTTGGTGCTCGGGGAGGTCGTCCTGACCTCCGGGCTGACCGCGCAGTACTACGTTGACGCCAAGCGGGCCATCCTGCTGCCCGTGGGGTTCCTCGCGCTCGGTGAACTCGTCACCCACCGCGCGCGCGCCTGGGGAGCGACGGCGGTCGGAGGCCTGACGATGGGCGCCGACCCCGTCGCCTGCGCGGCGCTCGCGGGTGGCTTCGACGGCAAGGCGTTCTTCGTCCGCAAGGAGGCCAAGGCGCACGGGCTCGCCCGGCGCGTGGAGGGGCCGCTGCTCGAGGACGGTGACCGCTGCGTGATCCTCGAGGACGTCGTCTCCACCGGTGGCTCGACGGTCAAGGCGATCGAGGCCCTTCAGGAGGAGGGCCGGGAGATCGTCGGGGTCATCAGCGTGCTCGATCGGCTGGCGGGCGGCGGGGAGCGCATCACCGCAGCCGCGGGCGGCGCGCCCTACGTCGCGCTCACGACCATCGACGACGTCTACCCCGAACGTCCCGACCGGACCTAGACTGCGCGCGCAGGCCCTCGTAGTTCAATGGACAGAATAGGCGCCTCCTAAGCGCTAGATGCAGGTTCGACTCCTGCCGGGGGCATCAGCGGGCCACGCTGACGCTGCGTGCGAATCGATGACTGCGCGCCCTTGGGAGACTTCGCCCATGCTCCGAGCCGTTCTCCTCCCGTTCCGCGCCGCCCAGGGGCGGCGCGCCGTACTCGGGCTCGCGCTCTCCTCCGTCCTGCTGGTGGCCGGGTGCGGCGACGGCGGCAAGGAGATCACCGGAACCACGACGCAGCCGGCGCCGCTCGGGGAGGCCAAGCAGGGCGGAACCCTCGAGCAGCTCGGCTCCACCGACGTCGACTTCGTCGATCCCGGGCGCACCTACTTCACCCCCGGCTACCAGCTGGCCTACGCGATCGGGCGCGGGCTCTACGGCTTCAAGCCGGGCTCGTCGGGGCCGGTCCCGGACCTGGCCGAGGGCGCCCCCGAGATCGGGGCCGACGGGATGTCGGTGACCGTGAAGCTCCGCAGCGGCGTCAAGTTCGCGCCGCCGGTCAACCGGGAGGTCGCTGCCGCGGACGTGAAGTACGCGTTCGAGCGCGCCTTCTCCGCGAACGTCGGCGGGCCGTACGCCGCGACGTACTTCTCGGCGATCAAGGGCGCCCCGGCCCAGCCGACGAAGGGCGTGAAGCCCATCGTCGGCATCGCCGCGCCGGACGCGCGTACGCTCGTCTTCACCCTCACCCGCCCGGAGGCCGCTCAGGTCGCCGCCGCGCTCGTCATGCCGATCACGATCCCGGTGCCCGAGGAGTACGCGAAGCGGTTCGATGCGAAGAACCCCTCGACCTACAACACCCACGTCGCGGCCTCTGGGCCCTACATGGTGAGCAGCGACGCGGAGGGCAACCTCACGGGGTACAAGCCGGGTCGGTCGATCACGCTCGTGCGCAACCCGAACTGGGACAGGTCGACCGACTACAAGCCGGCGCTGCTCGATCGGATCAAGTGGAAGACGAACGGCGGTGACGCTTCTCTCGACGCCCAGCAGGTCCTCCGGGGGGAGGGGATGAGCCTCGACACCGACCCGCCTGCCCCCGAGCTCAAGAACGCGGTCACCAAGCGGCCCGGCCAGTTCGGCTCGGTCTCCGCCGGCGGCTACCGCTACTTCCCGCTCAACACGCAGGTCAAGCCGTTCGACGATCCGAACGTGCGCAAGGCGGTCCTCGCCGTCTTCGACCGGGACGCGGCCCGCAAGGCCCGTGGCGGCGAGGTGATCGGCGAGATCGCCACGCACTTCCTGCCGCCCGACTTCCCCGGACACGAAGAGGGCGGGGGCGCAGACGGACCCGACGTGGACTTCCTGAAGAACCCGCGCGGCGACCAGGCACTCGCCGAGAAGTACATGAAGGCGGCGGGATACCCGAGCGGCAAGTACACGGGCAGCGAGAAGCTGCTCGTGGTCGGCGCGACCTCCAACCCGGTCAAGGCGCAGGCCCAGGTCGCCAAGGCCCAGCTCGAGAAGCTCGGCTTGCGCGTCGAGCTGCGGCTCGTGCCCGCCGACGCCGTCTACACCGAGTTCTGCCAGGTGCCCGCCAAGAAGGTCGCAGTCTGCGCCGGGGCCGCGTGGGGCAAGGACTTCGAGGATCCGCAGTCGATGCTCGAGCCCACGTTCAAGGGCGCGAACATCCAGCCGGGCGGCAACAACAACAACATCGCCCAGCTCGACGACCCGAAGATCAACGCGGCGATGGAGAAGGCCGCCGTGCTGAGCGGCCAGGAGCGGCTCGACGCCTACGGCGCAATCGACAAGATGATCGTGGAGAGCGCCGCAGCGGTCCCGTTCGTCTGGGACAAGACGACGATCATCTGGTCGAAGGACGTCGGCGGACAGGTGAACCCCTATTACCTGACCCTCGACTTCACCTTCACCTCCCGGAAGTAGCCGTCGCTTGAGCGCACTGATCCTGCGCAGGCTGCCGCGGACCCTCGTTCTGGCGGTGGGCGTGACCGCTCTCACGAAGCTCTCACGACACCCGAACCAACCTGCGGCCGCCATGCGCGTTGCAGCGTGCATGACAACTCCGTCCGTCCTCGCCGCAGGCCTGCTGGCCGCCGCACTCCTCCCGTCCGTCGCACTGGCCCAGAAGCCGCCGAAGGATCCCAAGCCCGTGACGCCGCCGAAGGGCGCGGCCGCGCTCACGCTCGCCGCCAAGCCGAACCCCGTGGTCTTCACCCGGCCGGTCGTCCTCTCGGGCAAGCTCAGCGGGGTCAACCCGGACAACGGCGTGACCGTGCGGCTCGAGAGGGACGACACCCGGCCCTTCGGCGACAGCTACAAGCCGACCGGCCTGACGGCCACGACGGCCAACGGTGGGCGCTACAGCTTCACCTTGAAGCCGGCGCGCAACACGCAGTACCGCGCCATCGCCAAGGCGTCCCCGACGGTGACGAGCGCGCCGCGCCTCGTGCTCGTGCGTCCGCTGGTCGGCCTGCGGGTCTCCACGCGGTCGCCGCGCGCCGGCCGCCTGGTTCGCTTCTCCGGCATCGTCCTGCCGGCGCGGGACGGCGCCACCGCCCTGGTGCAGCGGCGCACCAGCACGGGGCGCTTCGTCACCGTCCGGCGCACGAGGCTGCGGGACTCGAGCCCCGGGTCCAAGTACAGCGTGCGCGTTCGCGTGCGCAGCTCCGGCGCCTACCGCGTGAAGCTCCCCGGCACCCCCGAGCTGGTCAACGGCTTCAGCCGGACGGTCAAGCTCACCACCCGGTAGGCGCTCACGGGCCGGGATCGTGGAGCCCGTTTCCGCTCGCTCGAGGCGTGCGACGAGGCGGGCTCCTCGCTCGACCGATCAGTCGAGGTACTGCGCGACGTCGGCCACCGGGGCGCGTTCCGGCGTGCGCTCCTCCTGCCGGAGTGGGCCGAGGTGGAGGAGGCCGAGCGTCCGCTCGTCTCCGCCGATGCCGAGCGCCGCATGCCCCGCCGGGTCGCGAAGGATTCCCGGGGTGCGCCAGTAGCCGGCGAGGCCACGCGCGTGAGCGCCGAGCAAGACCAGGTAGGCGGCGACCGCGGTGGCGTCGCGGTCCTCCTCGGCGACCGCAGGGTCGGGGTCGCTCACCACGGAGACCGCGACGAGCGTCGGCGCCCGGTCGAGCTTCGCGCCCGAGCCGGGCTGCTGCGCGTCGGCCGCCGCCTTCAGGCGGGCCAGGGAGTCCGGACCGAGCACCCGGAAGCGCCACGGGTTCGTGACGTGGTGGTTCGGCGCCCATCGCGCGAGCTCGAAGAGCTCCTCGAGCACCTCCCGGGCGACCGGCTCGCTCCCGTAGACCTTGTGGGTGCGACGGGTGCGGACGGCCTCCTCGAGCTGCACTACGCGGCCTCGTCCTCGTCGTCCTCCTCGTAGAGCGACTCGGAGGCGAGCTCCCGGTTGAGACCGCCCCAGAGCTTGATGTCGAGGACGTCTCCCCGGTAGTCGTCCGG
>JACDAP010000613.1 GCA_013695395.1 Solirubrobacterales bacterium | reverse complement strand
CTCCACCACACCGTGCCGGGAGAACGGTGCGGCGGGAAGGAGCCGGGATGGGCGCGGTGCAGCCAGGCGGTCCCCGAGCCGTGCCGGGCCCGCTGGCGGAGCAGCGCGCGCAGGCTCGTGCGGTTGCGGTGGACGACCGACGCGCCGGGTCGTGGCTCGAGCGTCCAGCCCGCGTCGCGCAACCGGAAGCAGAGGTCCGCGTCCCCCGCCGAGCGGACGTGCTCGTCGAAACCGCCGATCGCTGCGAAGGCCGCCCGCCGGACCATCACGTTGGCGGTCTGCGCGTAGCTCCACCCGGGCCGGCCGCCGAGGGTGTTCTCCTGGGCCATCGGCGCGGTGAGCGCGGCGTACCGCGCCGCGGGTGTCCGAGCGGCGATCTCGTTTGGCGCCTCGTCGGCGACCCCACCCGCGAGCACCGCCACATCGTCTGCGGGAGGGGGCGAGAAGTAGGCGTCCACGAGCCCCGGCGGGGGCACGACGTCCGCATCGAGGAACACGATCCACGGTGCGCGCCCACGCTCGGCTCCGCGGTTGCGGGCCAGGTAGGAGCTCGGACGCTCCGGCGCGTGCAGCACCCGGAGGTCGTCGTCGGTAGCCGGGGCCTGTGTGCCGTTGTCGACCACGGTCACCGTGTCGCCGGGCGCAAGCTCCAGGGCGTCGAGGCGGGCGAGCAGCGCGGCACGAGCTTTCTCACCACCGACGAAGGGGACGACGATGTCGACCGGTTCTCTGGCGGGCACGGTCGGCGCAGGGTATCGTCGCGCTCGATGCTCAGGGATCACGGTGTATCGGCCGATGGAGGTCAGGTGACGGTCCTGGCACCTCCCGAGGTGAAGACCGAGCCGCGCCGTGGTCGGTCGATCGCCGAACGAACCCGCGTCCGCGACGCGGTGCTGCGCCGGTCGCTCGCGGGCAGCGACGCGATCGCCGTGCTACTCGCACTCGTCATGGTGACCGCGCTGGTCGACGAGACCACGTTGGTTTGGCCGGCGCTCCTGGCCTCGCCAGCCGCTGTCCTGGTGGGCAAGATCGCCGGCCTCTACGACCACGACGCGCTCCGCCTGCGCCGTTCCAGCCTCGACGAGGTTCCCATCCTCGTGACCCTGACCGCGCTGCTGACGCTCGTCGTGTGGCTGGCCGGGCCCGGGCTGACGACCGCGGAGCTGACCCGCTGGCAGGTCGTCGGCCTGTGGGGCGGCCTCGTCGTCTTCCTGGGCAGCGGCCGGTTCCTCGTCCGCGCCCTCGTGCGCAGCACTCGGGCGGTCGAGCGGTGCATCCTCATCGGCAGCCTCGACGCTAGGCGCAGGATCGAGCAGAGCATGAGCCTGCGTCGCGACCTCGAGCTGGTCGATCACTTCCCGATGCGCGGGAGGGAGGGCGGGCGCTTCAGCCCGATGGGCGCTGCGCTGCGCTCCGCCGAGCCGCGGCTGCGACGGATCGCCGAGGAGGAGCGGATCGACCGCGTGATCCTCACCATCAGCGGGATCGACGAGTTCGACGAGAACCTGCTGGACGGGATCTTCGCGCTCGAGCAGCTCGGGGTGAAGGTCAGCGTGGTCCCCCAGATGCTCGAGGTGATCGGCTCGGCTGGAGAGCTTGAGGACTTCGACGGCCTCCCCGTCCTCGGCATCCGGCCGTTCGGGCTCAGCCGGAGCTCGAAGCTCATCAAGCGCGGCTTCGACCTGGCCGTCGCCGGAACGCTCGTCCTCCTGCTCTCGCCCGTGCTCGCCGTGCTCGCCCTCCTCGTGCGCCGCTCCTCCCCCGGGCCGATCCTGTACCGGCAGACGCGCATCGGCCTCGAGGGCGAGCCGTTCGAGATGCTCAAGTTCCGCACGATGGTCGACGGCGCGGAGGCGATGCAGTCCGAGTTCGTGGAGCAGAACGCCACCGACGGCATCTTCAAGATCATCGACGACCCGCGGGCGACGCCACTCGGCCGGCACCTGCGCCGCACCTCGCTCGACGAGCTCCCTCAGCTGTTCTGCGTGCTGCACGGCGCTATGAGCCTCGTGGGCCCGCGCCCCCTCGTCCCGGGTGAGGACGCGGCGGTCGAGGCGTGGCGCCGGCGCCGGCTCGACGTGCGGCCGGGCATGACCGGGCCCTGGCAGGTCCTCGTCTCGACCCGCCTCCCGCTCGACGAGATGGTGAAGATGGACTACCTCTACATCGCGACATGGTCGCCTTGGTCGGACTTCCTCGCGCTCGTGCGGACCGTGCCGCACGTCCTCGGCCGACGCGGGTTATGAGCGTCGCACGGACCACGCGCCGATCGCGAGCCGAACCGCGAACGGAAGCCCGTTGACGAGGTAGCGACGAACGAGCCGGCGCGGCTCCTGGACGAGCCGGAGCAGCCACTCGAGTCCCATACGCTGCATCAACAGCGGCGCCTGCCGCACCTCGCCGCTGACGTAGCTGAAGGCGATCCCGCAGGGGATGAACCACGCTGCTGGGTGCTCACGTCGCAGTGCATCGATCAACCGCTCCTGCTTCGGAAAGCCGAGCGCGACGAAGACGATGTCGGGGGCGCCGGCCGCGAGCGCCGCGCTGATCCGCGTGAGCTCGCGAGGATCCTTCTCGAAGCCGAACGGCGGGCAGTGCGTCCCGGCGACCCGGAGAGCTGGATAGCGCTCGAGCAGCCGGACAGCGGTCGCCTCGGCGGCCCCGGGGTTGCCGCCGAGCAGGAAGACCGAGCGTCCCTCCTCGGCCGCCCGCTCCGGGAGCGTCCAGAGGAGCCCGGACCCCGCGACCCGCTCGGGCAGGGGGGTCCCGGCCAGCCGGCTGGCCCAGACCACGGGCAGGCCGTCGGCGAGCACCAGCGAGGCACCGTCGACGAGTGCCCGCAGGCCCCGCTCGTCGTGGTACCGGCGCAGGATTTCGAGGTTGGCGGTGCAGACCCACCCGCCGCGGCCCGACTCCACCCCCCTCAGCACGTGGGCGATCGCCTGCTGGTCGGTGAGCGCGTCGAAGCGCAGCCCCATGAGCTCGACTTGGCCGGCGACCCCCATCAGGCGCGAGCTTACCCGCCGAGGGCGTGACGCAGCAGGTCGCTGAGCCGGGCCGTCTCTCGGCGCAGGTTGGCGTGCTCGGTGACGAAGGCGCGGCCCGCGCGGCCCATCGCCGCCCGTTCCTGCGGCGTGCGCGACAGCAGCTCGGAGAGGGCGGCCGCAAGCGCGCGGGGGTCCCCGGGCGGGACGAGCCGCGCGAACTCGGGCCGTGCGAGCTCCGGCAGCCCGACCTCGTCGGAGACGACGACCGGCAGCTCCATGGCGAGCGCCTCCTTCACGACGACGGGCATCGAGTCACGGTCCCCGTCCGCGGCGACCACACAGGGCATCACGAGCACGGCGGCGCGCTCGAGGGCCACCCGGACCTCCGACGCCTCGCGGCGGCCGACGAGCTCGACGACACCGGAGAGCCCGAGCCGCTCCACCTCAGCCGTCAGCTCGGCGCGGAGCGGTCCGTCGCCGACGATCTCCAACCGCGCGAGAGCGCCGGCGAGCGCGGGATCGGCAACCGCGCGGATCAGGTGGAGGAACCCCTTCTTCTCGACCAGTCGACCGACGGCGAGGACCGCCGGTGGCTCGTCCGGTAGGCCGGTCCGGCGAAAACGCTCCGCGTCGACCCCCATGACGACGCGGTGGATCCGCTCGGCGTGCTCCGGCCCGGCGAGCGCCTTCAGGTCCCGCACCGTGTAGTCGCAGCCGGAGGTGACGAGGGTCGCGCCTCGCAGCTTCTCGCGCAGGTTCCGAGGCGTGCGGTAGATGTCGTACGCGTGCGCGGTCAGGCTCCACGGCCGCCCAAGGATGCGCCCGGCCCGCATCGCATCCAACGCCGCGGGCCCGGCGAAGTGGACGTGGACGCGGGTCTGCGGAGCACGCATCAGCCGGACGAGCGCGGGCGCGAGCTGTCGCAGCGGGGTCGGGTGTTCCTCCCGGCGCCAGCGTCGGCGGGCGAGCAGGTCGGCGAGGCAGCGCACCGGGTGACAGAGCACGACCGTGGCGAGGGCGAACGCCCGGCGCCCGCGCGGCTCGTCCTCGGCGTAGCGGACGGGGACGTCCCCGGCGTCGACGGCGGGGTGCTCTGGACGGTGCCGGGCGCAGACGCTCAGCGGGTGCCCAAGGGCCGAGAGCTCCCGCGCCTCCCCCACGACGAACGTCTCCGAGACCACGGGAAACGCGTCGCACCAGAGCTCGAGCGGCAGCAGACGGGAGGGCTGGAAGGCGGGCACCGAGATCGGTGCGAGCCTACCGGCCGCCGGTGCGTAGCCTGGCTGCGATGGACGTCGCCGAGGCCGTCGCGCTCTACGCCGCCGGCTGGTTCCCGATGGACGACGCGGGCGCCGCCGAGCTTCCGTGGTATGCGGCCGAGCAGCGCGCGACGTTCCCCCTCGATCCCACGTTCCGCGACGGGCTGCGACGCCGGGTGCGGCGGGATCTCAAGCGTTGCGAGGGCTTCCTTCTGACGGTCAGCGGCGAGTACCCACGCGTCCTCGACCTCTGCGCGACGCCGCCCGACGGGGGCGACGGCGTGTGGATCACGCCACGGCTCAAGCGGCTCTACCTGGCCCTCCACGCGGAGGGGGTCGCGCACTCGCTCGAGCTGCGCGCACCGGACGGAGAGCTCGCGGCCGGGATCCTCGGGGTGTTCCTGGGCCGAGCCGCGCTGCTCGAGTCGATGCGCAAGCTGCGCCCCGCCGCCGGCAACGCGCTGCTCATCGCCGCGCTCGACCATCTCGCCGAGCACGGCTGCACGCTCTGCGACATCCAGCTGCCCACGCCGCACACCGAGCGGCTCGGCGCGCAGCTGATCTCGCGGGCGCAGTACGAGCGGCGGCTGGCCGCGGCCCTCACGCGTCACGCTTGACTCGGCGGCGTACCACCGACCGATGCTCGACGTGGCCGGAGCTTTCGCGCGGCCCCTCACCACCGTGGACGTCACAGCCATGTTCGAGGCCGGGATCATCGGCGAGGACGATCGGATCGAGCTCGAGCAAGGGGCGATCATCGTGATGAGCCCGATCGGGCCCGCCGGGCCGACCCGGGGGCGCGGTCGGCCCAGATGCCATACTCCCCGCGATGGTGGCGAGCAGAACGAGGCCGGGGGGCGCCGCGGCGCCCGCCGAGCGCTGATGCCGCGGTCCGACGAGCAGCTGCTGAGCACGCGCGTTGCGGTGCCCGAGCACGTCGTCCGCCGCTCCTTCGGCGAGGAGACGATCGCGCTCAACCTCGAGTCCGGCCTGTACCACGGCATCAACGCTACCGCCGCCGTGATGCTCGACGCGCTCGCCGAGGGGACGCCGCCTGCCGCTGTCGCCACCGAGATCGCCGCCGCCGCCGCCCAGCCGCTCGAGCGGGTCGAGCGCGATCTCCTCGTGCTCCTGCGGGCCCTCGACGAGCGCGGCCTCATCACCCTGCATGACGACGATCCGGGATGAGGCCGGCGGTGCCGTGACGACAGTTCCGGCCGTCAACGGCCTGTGGATTTCGCGCGCGTTCGGCGTGGAGATGGAGGGCAGCTTCCCGGCTCCGGGCCTGCCCCCACTGACGGGCGCGGCCGGCCCGGGGCCGCGGACCCGCCTGGAGGTGGCCGCGGAGGAGGAGATCGAGGCGGCCTGGGGCCCGGCCGGCGGCCGCCGCCTGCTCGAGGAGCACTTCGGCGACTGCGAGAGCCCCGCCCGCTCCATCGACCATCGGCCCGGGCTGGGGTACCGCCTTTACGCGCGCCACTTCGGTCTGGCGCTGGTCTCCGAAGACGGCACCCGTGTCCGCTGCGCCCCGCCCGCCGACGAGCCATGGAGTTGGCAGCGCTTCCTCGTCGGCCGGGTGCTCCCGTGGGCCGCCGTCCTGCGCGGGCGTGAGCTCTTTCACGCCAGCGCGGTCGGCATCAACGGGCAGGCGGTCGCGCTCGTGGGGGCCAGCGGCGCGGGCAAGACCTCGCTGGCGCTGCAC
>JACDAP010000595.1 GCA_013695395.1 Solirubrobacterales bacterium | reverse complement strand
CGGCTGGACGGCGTCGCGGGGCGCCGAGCAGCGCTCCTCCCCCAGCTCGGCGGCGATCGCGTCGAGCTCCTCGGCCACGAGCGTGAGCCCCCAGAAGGCGGCGGGGCCGTCGCCGCTGGCCTCGCGTGGGCCGACGACCTCGACCATCGCCTCACCGTGCCGGAAGAAGCCCTGCACGAGCGGGCGCTGCTCGCTTCCCGCGGCGCGCTCACGGCGTAGCGTGAGCCCGGCGCTCTCGAAGCAGGAGAACGTACGGCGCGGATCCGGCGTGGCGACCACGACGTGATCGACGGAGGGCACGGCAACCCGGTGCTCCCGCGGAGCGGACGGCTCGATCGGCTTCGGCAGCCAGGTGGTGGGCAGGCCGTCGAGATCCCGCGGTCCGTCGCCGCCGCGAAGCGCCCAGCCGACGATGCCCTCCCCCTCATGGCCGAAGCGCAGCGTCACCTCGCCGAGCTGGGTCACCTCGTCGGCGACCATCAGGCCGAGCTCGCCCCACGGGTCCCCCGGGCCGGCGATGTCGAGGGCGATCAGGGCGGGGCCGCTCACGCCGGTGTCATACCCGCCTCGACCGCCAGGTGCGCGTACTTCCCGCCCAGGGCGAGCAGCTCGTCGTGCGTGCCGCGCTCGACCGCGCGCCCGCGGTCGAGGACGACGATCTGCTCGGCGTCTCGAACGGTTGAGAGGCGGTGGGCGATCGCGATCGTCGTGCGGCCCTCGGCCAGGCGGTCGAGCGCCTCCTGCACCGCGCGCTCGGTCTCGTTGTCCAGCGCGCTCGTGGCCTCGTCGAGCAGGAGTACCGGCGGGTTGCGCAGCACGGTGCGGGCGATGGCGATCCGCTGCTTCTCCCCGCCGGAGAAGCGGTACCCCCGCTCCCCCACGACGGTGTCGTACCCCTCGGGGAGGGAGGCGATGAGCTCGTGGACCTGCGCCGCCCGCGCCGCGTCCTCGAGCTCTTCGTCGCTGGCCGAGGGCTTGGCGAAGCGGAGGTTCTCACGGATCGTGGCGTGGAACAGGTAGGTCTCCTGGGAGACGAGGCCGACCGTCTCGGCCAGCGAGGCGAAGGAGAGCTCCCGCACGTCGACCCCGTCGATCGTGACCTGCCCCGCGGTCGTGTCGTAGAGCCGGGCCACCAGGTAGCCGAGCGTGGTCTTGCCCGAGCCCGTCTCCCCCACGATCGCGAGCGTCGTGCCCGGTGGGACCTCGAGGCTCACACCGTCGATGGTCGGCGGGCCGTCGGGGTCGTAGCCGAAGCTCACGTCCGTGAAGCAGACCTCGCCGCGTACCTCCCCCGGCGTGAGGTGGACCGTGTCGGCGGACTCCTCGATGTCGACGGGCAGGTCGAGGTACTCGAAGATGCGGCTGAAGAGCGCGCCGGAGGTCTGCAGGTCGATCTGGACGGAGAGCAGCGACTGGATCGGGAAGAAGACTCGGGTCTGGAGCTGCGTGAAGGCGACCAGTGTTCCCAGCGTGATCGTGGCCGAGCCACCGGCCAACGAGAAGCCGGCGAAGAGGTAGACGAGCGCGGGCATCACCGCGAAGGCCATCTGCACGCTGGCCATCCGCCAGCGGCCGGCCATGCGGGAGCGCACCTCGAGGTCGGCGAGTTCCGAGCTCTCCCGCGTGAAGCGCTCGGCCAGCTCGGCCGAGCGGCCCATCGACTTGCCGAGCAGGATCCCGCTGACGCTCAGCGACTCGGAGACCAGGGCGCTCATGTCGGCCATGCGGCCCTGGCGCTGGGCGGTGATCCGCTTGCGCTCGGCCCCGACCCGGCGCGTCAGCCAGACGAAGAACGGCAGCAGGAACAGCGAGAAGAGCGCGAGCCGCCAGTCGAGCAGGAACATCGCCACGACGGTGGCGAGCACGGTGGTGACGTTCGAGACGATCGAGGTCGCGGTGGTCGTGACCACGTTCTGGACGCCCCCGATGTCGTTGGCGATCCGCGACTGCACCTCCCCCGTCCGCGTCCGGGTGAAGAACGCGAGCGAGAGGCGCTGGAGGTGGCGGTAGACCCGGGCGCGTAGATCGTGCATGACGCGCTGGCCGACGATGTTCGACAGGTAGGTCTGCGCGACGCCGATCACGCCGGTGGCGATCGAGACGGCGATCATGCCGCCGACCAGGACGCTCAGGAGCGTGGTGTCGTTCTCCGGGATCGCTGTGTCGAGGATCTCGCGCAGCAGGAACGGCGTGAGCATGCCGAGGCTGGCCGAGAGCGCGATGAGCGCGAGCACCGTGCCCAGGCGCCGCTTGTAGGCGGAGAAGAGGGCGAAGATGCGGCGCGTCTGAGGCTTCAACGAGAAGCAGTCTAGCAAGATAGTTGAGGTCTACAACTATCTTGCCGGGGCCTATTTCCGGATCGGCCGGTTCTTCTTCCGCGCCTGCCGGGCCCGCTTGGCGGTGGCCTTCTGCTTCTCCTGCTGGCGCCGGTCGCGCTTCTTGCGCTCCCCGGGAAGTCCCTCCACCTCGTCGTCGCCGCGCGGGTTCGGGTCGCCCGGGCGGCCCCGCCGCGGACCGGTGGGGGCGTTCCGACGCGCGTCGACCGCGATCGCCACGGCGACGCCGAGGACGAACAGGAGTCCCCCGCCGACGATCAGCGCCGCTCCCCGACCGGAGAGACCGTCGTCCTGGCTGCCGTCGTCGAACGGCACGGGCTGCTGCGGCTGCTGCGGCGGCGTCTGGGGCAGCGGGGCGAACGGCGAGGACTGGGCCGCCGCACCGGCGGGAATGAGCAGCAGGGCACAGGCGGCGGCGATGAAGGCGGAGCGCATGGTGCAGCAGGATGTCACTCCACCGCTAGATTGCGCCCACATGGCCAAGCAGCGGCAGGTCCGGATCGAGCAGAAGAGCGCCCTCGCCCAGATGCAGGCGCTCGAGTCGCGCTCGAACGAGGAGCTCGAGCGCGAGACGCGCATGAAGTCCGCCGCGATGGCGATCCTCGGCGCCCGCGCCGCGGAGCGCTATGACGCCAAGGCCAGCCGCGAGTACTTCCGCCGCGCCGTCGCCGCCGCCCGACCGCAGGAGCGGATGCAGCTGCGGCGTATGGCGGACGCGTCGCTCGCCCTGGCCGAGCGGCGTCCCGACGACCTGAAGACCGCGGTCGAGCGCCTCGGCCAGGAGGCGCCCTCGAGCCGCCAGCTCTTCCTCCTGCGGGTGATGGGCCTGCTCGCCCCGGCCCAGGGCGCTTCGCGCCTGGCCAAGGTCCGCGCCTTCGCGATCATCATCGCGATCGTCCTGGTGCTCCTGCTGGTCGGCTTCGGACTGGCCAAGCTGATCGCGCTGCCCTTCGGCGGCGCCGGGACGTTCGCCTCGGTCCTGCTCGGCCTGCTCGTGATCATCGTGCTGCTGGCGGTGCTGACGTTCGTCGGACGGCGGCGACAGGCCAAGGCGCTCGCGGCCCGGAGCGCCGCTGGAGCCACCCCACCCGGGGGCACGACCGCCGCCGTCAAGGCCGGGTCGGGCAAGGCGAAGAAGCCCGCCAAGAAGTAGATGTGCGGGCGGTACACGCTCGCGGGCCCGGCGCCCGGGGAGTGGAGCGAGTCACGGCTGCGCACGCGCTTTCCCGGCCTCGGCGAGTCGGTCGAGCTCCGGCAGCGCTTCAACGTCGCGCCGACCGACGAGGTCGCCTGCGTGACCACCACGAACGAGGGCGAGCCACGCGGCGACCTGCTGCGCTGGGGGCTTGTCCCCCACTGGGCCAAGGACCCGGGCCTCGGCGCGAAGCTGATCAACGCCCGCGGGGAGACCGTGGCGCAAAAGCCCGCGTTCCGGGACGGCTTCGCCCGGCGCCGATGCCTCATCGTGGCCGACGGCTTCTACGAGTGGGAGCGCCGCGGCTCCGGCACCCGCCACCCGTTCCACATCACACGCCCGGACGCCGAGCCGTTCGCGTTCGCCGGGATCTGGGCGACGTGGCACGGCCCTGAGGAACGGACGCTGCGGACCTGCTCGATCATCACGACGGCCGCCAACGAGGCGATCAGCGGCCTGCACGACCGCATGCCGGTGATCCTCCCCGCCGAGGCGGAGGAGGCCTGGCTCGACCCGGCCACGCCGGAGGCGGTCCTCAGCGATCTCCTGGCGCCGCTGCCGCCCGAGCTCACGACGCTGCGCGAGGTCTCCCGCGCCGTCAACAACGTGCGCAACGACGGGCCGGAGTGCCTCGCGCCGCCCGAGAGCGAGCCCGCGGCACCGACGCTCTTCTGAGCACGCCTACTCGGCGCTGAAGGTCGCCTTCTCGATCGTGACCTTCTTGCTCGGCGGACCGTCGCCCTCACCGAGCGCGGTGATCTTGTCGACGATCTTCATGCCCGCCGCGTCGACCTTGCCGACGAGCGCGTACTCCGGCGGGAGCCCCACGTCGGGCGCGGAGACCACGAAGAACTGGGAGCCGGAGGCGCCGGCAGGCTCGTTGCCCGCCTTGGCCATCGCGACCAGGCCGCGGGTGTAGGTGAGGTCGCTCGGCGGTGCCTCGGTGACCGAGTACCCCGGCCCGCCGGAGCCGTCGCCGTTCGGGTCGCCGCCCTGGATGACGAAGTCGGGGACGACCCGATGGAAGTCGAGGCCGTCGTAGAAGCCCTCCTTCGCGAGGTAGGCGACGGAGTTTGCGGTCTCCGGCGCCCGCTCGACGTCGAGCGTGATGTCGAAGTCGCCCTCGGAGGTCTCGAGGGAGACCACGTTTGTCTTGCCCTCCTCGACCGTTTGCGTCGGGCACGGGAGCGCCTTCTCGCCGCCCGGCTCCTCGCTCTTCACGCAGGAGGCGTCGGCGGACGGCTCCTCGGCGGGCGGGGCGGTCTCCGGCGTCGCCGGCGTGCTCGCCGCGGGGGCGCTCGGCGGAGGCGTGACGTCGTCGCCCGAGCTCTCGCCGCAGGCGGAGAGGCCCAGGGCGGAGACGGTCATGAGCAGGGCGAGGGGGCGAAGCATCGGCACGGACGATAATGCGCCGCCGTGCCCGACCTCCCCGCTCGCCTGGCCCCCTACGACCACGTGCTGCTCGATCTCGACGGGTGCGTGCGCGTCGGCGAGGTGGCCACACCGCGGGCCGACGAGGCGGTCGCGGCGCTCCGGGCCGCCGGTCGCGGCGTCGCCTTCGTCACCAACGACCCGGCCCTCAGCCCGGAGGATGCGGTGCTCCAGCTCTGGCGGCTCGGCGTGCGGGCTTCCGCCACGGAGGTCTGGCCGAGCGGGCGGCGGAGCTCAAGGGCTCTCCCATCGTCGCGATCGCGGACAGGCTCGCCGATCTCGTCCTCGGCGCCTGACGTGGCGACGCGGACTCCCGGGCACTCCAGAGCCCGAATCCTCCGATTCTCGCGGCGACTCCGCGCCGTGGCCGCGGATCGGGGCTGAGCGCGGATGAGCAACCACCCTTCGGT
>JACDAP010000587.1 GCA_013695395.1 Solirubrobacterales bacterium | reverse complement strand
GACGGGCTTGCCGATCATCACGGTGGAGAACGCCTGCGCCAGCGGCACCACCGCCTACCACGAGGCCCGCGCGGCGGTCGAGTCCGGCCGCTACGGCTGCGTGCTGGCGCTGGGCGTCGAGCACATGAGCACCCGCTTCGACGGGCCCATCGCCCCCGAGCCGACCGACGCCGAGCAGGCCGGTGGGCTGTTGCTCCCCGCCCTGTACGCGCTGAGCGCGTCGCGCTACGCGGCGGTGCACGGGACCACGCCGTCCGACCTCGCCCAGGTCGCGGTGAAGAACTCGGGTCACGGTGCGCGCAACCCGCGGGCCCAGCGCCGCCGCGCGCTCACCGAGGCCGAGGTCCTGGGCTCGCGGCCGATCGCCGAGCCGCTCACGCTCTTCCAGTGCGCGGGGCTCACCGACGCCGCCGCCGCGGCGGTCCTCGGGCCGCGCCGGCGCCGCACGCGCGACATCCCCATCCGGGCGAGCGTGCTCCGCTCCGGCCGGGCCTGGGATCAGGACTCCGAGCGCGTGTGGGGATTCGACGTCATCCGCGAGACGGCGTCCGAGGCCTACGCGCAGGCGGGCATCACCCCGGAGGAAGTGGACCTGGCCGAGGTCCACGACGCCTTCACGATCGGCGAGCTCGTCACCGTCGAGGCGCTCGGCCTGGCCCCGGAGGGCAGGGCGGCCGAGTCGGTGCGCGACGGGGAGTTCACGCTCGGCGGTCGCCGCCCGGTCAACCCCTCCGGGGGGCTGCTCTCCCGCGGGCACCCGCTCGGCGCCACGGGCCTGGCCCAGGTCGCCGAGGCGGTCTGGCAGCTGCGCGAGGAGGCTGGCCCACGGCAGGTCGAGGGCGCTCGGACCGCACTGGTGGAGACCATGGGCGGCGGCGCGAGCGGCCTGGACGCGAACGGGTGCGTCGTCACCGTGCTGGGCGGCTGAACCGTGTCATTCGCGAGCCAGCCCGACCTGCTCGGCCCCGAGGCGATCGCCGACCCCTACGCCGTCTTCGGCACGCTCCGCGAGGAGGACCCGGTGCACTACAGCGAGGCGCACCGCTGTTGGGTCATCACCCGCTACGAGGACGTCGCCGACGCCTTCACCGACCCGCGCCTGTCCTCCGACCGGGTCGACGCGGTCTACGCGACCAAGCTCACCGAGGCCGAGCGCACCCGGCGCGCCCCGACCTACGCGGTGCTCTCCGACTGGATGGTCTTCAAGGATCCCCCGGACCACACACGGCTGCGCGACCTCGTCCGCCGTGCCTTCACGCCGCGTGCGGTGGCCGCCCTGGAGCCACGGATCGCCGAGGTCGTCGAGCACGTGCTCGACCTGCCCGAGCAGGGGGAGATCGACGTCATCGACGAGATCGCCTACCCGATCCCCGCGATGGTCATCGCCGAGATGCTCGGGGTGCCGCCCGACGACCGTCACCTGTTCCGGGCCTGGTCGAACGACATCACGACCCTGATCTTCCAGGGCACGCGCACCGACGCGGACCGTGACCGTGCCCAGGGCGGGCTCGTCGCGCTCTCGGAGTACCTGCACGGACTGCTCGCCGAGCAGCGCCGGGCCCCGGGCGAGAACCTCATGGCCGCGCTCTTGGCCGCGCGCGCCCGCGACGACTCGCTCAGCGAGGACGAGATCGTCAACACCTGCGTGCTCCTGCTCTTCGGCGGCCACGAGACGACGACCAACCTGATCGCCAACGGCTTCCTCGCCCTGCTCCGCAACCCCGAGCAGGCGCACCGGCTGCTCGACGAGCCGGGGCTCGCGACCTCAGCGGTCGAGGAGCTCAACCGCTACGACGGCCCCGCCAAGATGGTCGTCCGGCGCGCCGCCGTGGACCATGAGCGTGCGGGGCGGCGCATCGAGGCCGGCCAACGAGTACTGCTCGTGCAGTGCTCGGCCAACCGCGACCCGCGCCGCTTCGAGGAGCCGGACCGGCTCGACCTCGGGCGCGCCGACCAGCGCAACGTCGCGTTCGGCTTCGGCCCGCACTACTGCCTGGGCGCGCCGCTCGCCCGGCTGGAGGTCCAGATCGCCCTCCCGGCCATGCTGCGCCGCCTGCGCGGGGCGAAGCCGGCCGGGGAGCTCCGGTACCAGCCGATGCTGCTCACCCGCGGGCTGGTCGACTTCCCGCTGCGCTATGGCGGCTGAACCGTTCCGCGCGCACGGCCGGTCGAACGGTTGTGCCCGTTCGTCACCTCGCCGCCCTCCTCGTCGCGCTCGCCGCGGCGGTGAGCGGCTGCGGTG
>JACDAP010000583.1 GCA_013695395.1 Solirubrobacterales bacterium | reverse complement strand
GAGCTGAGGCGGAGCCTCCAGCGGGGGTATTCCCGCCGGCGCCCGTGGTCATGCGCGCGATGACCTGGCCGACCTGGACGGTGTCGCCCTCCTCGGCCAGGAGCTCGGCGATGGTGCCCGCGGCAGGAGCGGGCAGCTCGACGTCGACCTTGTCGGTGGAGATCTCGCAGACGGTGTCGTCGGCGGCGACCTCGTCGCCGACCGCGACGGTCCACTCGAGCAGGGTGCCCTCGGTGATCGACTCGCCCGCTCCGGGGGTGACGATGTCGATCGTCTCGCCGCCTGAGGCCGGGGCCTCGTCGTCGCCGCCCGCGGACGGGGCATCCGGCTCGGTCGGTGCGGCGCCGTCGTCGGGCTGCACGTCGGCGAGGACGGCGCCTACGGTGACCGTGTCGCCCTCCTCGAAGTAGCGCTTGGCGACGGTGCCCGCGACGGGCGAGGGAACCTCGACGTCGACCTTGTCGGTGGAGATCTCGACGATCGTCGCGTCGAGCTCGATCCGCTCCCCCTCCTCGACTGCCCATTCGAGGATCGTCCCCTCGGTGACCGACTCGCCCGCCCCGGGGGCGATCACCTGGACCATCGTGTCAACTGCCATGGAAGAGCACACTAGCGCGGCTCCCGGGCGTGGGAGCCGCGCTATGGCGACGGTGTGCAAACCGCTGCTTAATGCGCTCTCGCGGGCGCTCGACTTGAACTAGTTCCTGCTGCTCTTCTTCTTGAAGTTCGTCCGCGTCGTCGCCTTCTCGGCGCACAGCTTGTAGCGCCGCACGTCACGGAGCGTCTTCCCGTTCCTCAGGCGCATGACGATCTTCACGGTCGAGGTCGCCGACCGCTTGCCCTTCAGCGAGACCCTGGCCTTGATCGGGGTCTTCTGGTTGCGCGAGGCCCGCCGCTTGGCGACCCGCTTGCCGTCGACCGCGAACGACGCACGGACGACCCGCTTGCGGAGCTGCTTGCGTACCTTCACGGTGAACGCCCGCCGGCTCACGCACCGCGTCTTCGGGATCTGCTTGTTCGCGTTGTCGGCCGCCCCGCCCTTGGGCACGCTCGGGGTTCCGGGGAACACGCTCGAGCGCTGGGCGTCGGTGCCGACCATCATCGTCGCCGCCACCGAGGGGACCGGCCCCTGGTCGCTCTTGCCGTTGGCGAAGAGCATGTACGGGCCGGGGGGCGCCACGTCGCCGTTGGGCGGGCCCTTGACCGTCACCGTCCGGCCGTTGCGGGCGACGATCGGCAGCACCACCTGGCGCTGGTCGGCGTCGATGAGGTGGGTGGTCGCGGTGTTGCGGACGAGGCGGATCGAGTCGATGTCGGTCGCGTCGGTGCCGGGGGCGAGCTTGACATCGAACGTCTTGCCGAAGTCCAGCGTCTTCTGCGTGCTCTCGATCACCGGACGCTTCCCGCGGAACAGGTACGGCGGCTTGTAGATCTCGAAGCTCGGATCGCGGCCGTCGTGCGGCGCGAAGCCGCCCGGCAGCGTCGTGTTGTTCAGGTAGAGCGTCGAGATCGTCGCGTGGCCGCCGATCAGCACCTCACCGCTCGGCAGCAGCACCGCCGTGTTGTGGTAGGTCCGCGGCTGCTGGGCGACGGCCGCCGGCCTCCACGTCTCGGTCTCGGCGTCGAAGATCTCCGCCTGCTGACGGGGGAACTCCGTGCCCGGCCCGACGACCTCGTCCTTGTCCGCGCCGGAGAACTGCATGACGTCACCGGTCGGCAGCAGCACCTGCGAGCCGAACCAGCGCGTCTCCGCGAGCGGCCCGGTCTTGCGCGTCTTCTGCGTCTCCCGGGCGCCGCTCGTGTCCACATCGGTGATGCGGGAGTCCGCGACCGGCAGGTAGGAGCCGGGCGAGAGCGCGAGCACGCCGCCGGCGGTGAGGAAGCTCGCCTTCTTGTAGTTGCCATCCGCATCGGGCTCGAGCGGCATCAGGGTCGAGGTCATCGAGCCGCGGTAGCCGGGGAAGAGCGAGGGGATGGGTCCGAGCGGACCGTCGTGCTTGCCCGGACCGATGTCGGTCAGGCCGGGGATCGCGGTGTCCCGCCACGTGCGCTTCTTCGTGTCGTACACCTTGGTGTTGATCCAGCCGGCCTGGCCGAGGCTCTGGCCGAACGGGTTGAACGACTGGCCGGACGCGTTGAAGAACACATTGCCGTTGGGGAGCAGGTGCAGGCGCGGGTAGAGCGGCAGGTCCTGCTTGGCCGAGTCGCCCTCGCCCGTCCACTTGCCCGTAGCCGAGTTGTAGCGCTCGGAGGTGAGCACGTTCTGGCCCGACTGCGTGAGGTCTTCCTTGTAGATCGGCTTGAGCAGCTTGGTGACGCCGCCGATCACGAGGCTCGACCCGTCGCCGAGCGAGACCTGGGTCGGGTACCAGCGGCCCCGCGTCGTGTTGCCCGTCTGGTTGAACGTGTTCGTCTTCGGGTCGTAGATGCGGGTCTGCCTGAGCCCGGATAGCTCGACGACGCCGATCGGCAGGCCGTCGACGCCCGGATCGAGTGAGTAATCGGTGCCGCCCTGCAAGAGGACCTTGCCGTCGGGCAGGAAGACCTGGCCCGCGCCGAAGAGCGCGCCGTCGTTGAACGGCTCCGTCGTCTCCAGGCCGGGGATCAGCGGCTCGCTCTCGCGCTCCCCGTCGGGGTTCGCGCCGCCGTCGACCGGGGACGGCAGCGTCCAGCTCGGTGCCGCGGCGCCCTTACCGAGATCGAGCAGGCGCGTCTCGTCGTTGGTGGCCACGGCGCCGTACTCGCCGACGATCGAGAACTTCACGTTCTCGGTGCCGCCGAGGTTGTCGAAGTAGAGGAGCTTGCCGTTCGGCAGCACGATGTTCGTGCCCGCGGCGGGCTTGCACCGCTTCAGGCCGTTGGGGCCGGCGCCGTCGAGGCATTTCGCGGCGGTCGTCTTGTCCCCGATGTTCGGCTCGACGAACGGGGCGCCGAAGGCACCGTCGTCGGCCGGGTTGCCGGAGGTCGGCGCGATGGCCGGAGCCAACAGCTTCGTGATCGGGTCGTTCGCGCCTGGCGATCCGCCCGGAAGCGAACCGTCGGCCAGCGCGGCGGCCGGTGAGATGAAGATGAACGCGGCGCTCGCAGCGGCGACCCGGCGCGTGAGGCGCGCCTCGGAGTTCTTGCTCTGCATGCTGGTGACCCTCTCCTGCGCGCCGGACCCCTGCCCGATGCGTTGACGTCGTGTCAGATGACAGCGTGACCTCAGGGTGGGGCGCCGAAACCTGACGGGCGCCGTCGGGCGCGGCGGATGTCAGACCTCAGACGGGCCGGGGGGCGGCGCCCGCGGCGCGCCGCCGGTCCTGGCGGACGAACTCGTAGGAGCCGATGAACGGCCCGACCGCCCCGAGCACCGCGACCGCGACCGCGAGACGGATGTCGAGCAGCCGCAGCCGCAGCCCGGCGAGCACGAGCGCGCACATGGCGAACCAGCCGAGCCCGTGGGCCATGCCGAAGACGAACTCGAGCCCGTGCAGCCCGGGCACGAGCCAGGCGACGAGCAGCACGAAGTAGGCGAACGAGTGCGTGAAGGAGGCGTGCTTGATGAACCCGCGCGTGAGCCTCATGCCGCGGTGAGCAGCGCGGCCATGCGCCGCAGCGGCTCGTCGGCCTCGGCCGGCCACTGCGCGGGGTCGGCGGGCCACCAGGCGTGCTCGTCGTGCTCGTCGTCGCGGGTGACCTCGGCGCCGTCGGGCAGCCAGGCCTGGCCGATGAACATGACGAGGTGGTGCGGGAGGCGGACGAGCGCCTCGGCCTGCGCGCGCTCGGGGGTGACCTGCCACTCCTCCATCAGCTCCCGGGTCAGCGTGTCGGCGGGTGTCTCCCCGACGTCGACCGCGCCGCCGGCCCCGAGCGCCCAGCGGCCCGGCCAGGAGCTGAGCCACGCGGCGCGCCGACCGGCGAGCCAACGGCCCTGCGCATCGCGGACGACCAGGAGGGCGGCCATCGAGTTCGACGCGTCGCCGTCGACCAGGCGCAGCGCCCACCGCAGCGGCTGCATGCGGATGGTCAGCCCGTCGGGGCGCTGCTCGTAGTCCATGAGCCGCGCGCTCAGCCCGTCGTGGGACGGTGAGTCGCGGGCGGCGAGCGCGGCGATCGCTGCGTCCGCCGCGGCGGTCCGCTCGGCCGGCGGGTCGTAGTGCTCCTCGAGCCAGTCGGCCCTGATCGCGTCGAGCGGCCAGGGGCCGCGGGCCAGGATGCCGGTCGAGGGAGCCATCGGCTCCATGGTACGGACGCGGTCCGCAGCCGGCCGGGCACGGCGGAGGAGGGACGCCCCGCTCGAGTAGGGGGTCCGGCGGAAACGACCGCGAACGCGGGTCGTTTTGACCGGAACCCTCGGATCCGCACCGGGGTGTGACGTCTTTTGTCCCCGAAGGTGGGACCGATCGCGTCGAACCCCCGAAGTCCGCTTAGGATCGGCGAGCATGGAACCCTCGCCCGCCGCCGTGGTCGCCGAGCACGCTGCGCACGGGCGGCTCGCCTTCCAGCGGGACCGGGAGGGGCGAGCGGTCTGGCCGCCGCGCGTGGGGGGCTTCACCTGGGCGGTGAGCGCCGGGCGCGGAGCGGTCTACGCGAGCACCACCGCCCGTCCCCGCGGCGAGGAGCCTTACGACGTCTCGCTCATCGATCTCGACGAGGGGTTCCGGATCATGAGCCGGGTGGTCGGGGCTCCTGTCGCGATCGGGACGCGGGTCCGGGCCGTGTGGCAAGACGGGCTGGTGCTCTTCGAGGCAGATCCCGACCGCAGTGCCGAAGTCGCGGGGCCGAGCCCGCGATGAGCGTTGTCATCGCGGGCGCGGCGGAGTCCGATCTCGGCCAGGTCGCGCCGGGAACGACCCCGGAGGACCTCATGGCGCAGGCATCCCTCCGCGCGCTCGCCGCGTGCGGGCTCACCCCCGCCGACGTCGACGGTCTCTTCGCGGCCTCCACCCAGCTGCCCTGGGCGTCGGTCTCGCTCGGCCAGGCGCTGCGGACCCGGCCGCGGTACTCCGACTCGACGCAGCTCGGTGGCGGGTCCGCCCTGGCCCACCTCCACCACGCGCGGACCGCCATCGCTGCGGGCGCCTGCGACGTGGCGCTGATCGCCTACGGCTCGACCCAGCGCTCCGTCGGCCGGGCCGCCGCCAGCGTGCAGGAGCGCGACCTGTACGAGGCCCCCTATCGCCCCCCGCTCCCGATCGCCGCCTACGCACTGGCCGCCGCGCGGCACATGCACGAGTTCGGGACGACGCCCAAGCAGCTCGCCGCCGTCGCCGTGAGCGCCCGCGCCTGGGCGCAGGGGAACGAGCGCGCCTGGGTCCGGGAGGAGCTCACGGTGGACGACGTCCTGGCCGCACCCCGCGTCTGCGACCCGCTCGGCGTGCGCGACTGCTGCCTGGTCACCGACGGCGGCGGCGCGCTCGTCCTCATGGCCGAGGAGCGCGCGCACGCGCTCGGGCTTACCGAGGGCGTGCGCGTGCTCGGCGTGGCCGAGGCACACTCCCACCGCCACATCACCGCGATGCCCTCGCTGGTGCACACCGCCGCTTCGGAGTCCGGCGCCCGGGCCTTCGCCGAGGCGGGACTCGGCGTCGGCGACGTCGACTCCGCCCAGCTCTACGACGCCTTCACGATCACCCCCATCCTGTTCCTCGAGGACCTCGGCTTCTGCGCGAAGGGCGACGGTGGACCGCTGGCCGAGAGCGGGGCGCTCGCCCCCGGCGGCGTGCTCCCGACGAACACGAACGGCGGCGGCCTCAGCTACCAGCACCCGGGCATGAACGGGATGCTGATGCTGATCGAGGCGGTCCGTCGGTTGCGCGAGGAAGGCGACGAGGTCGCGCTCGTCCACGGCAACGGCGGCGTGCTCTCGACCCAGTGCACCGCGATACTCGGGCGATGACCAACGCGTGGTGGGGCTGGGGCCTCGAGGAGAAGCGGATCGATCCCGCCGGGCTCGGCGAGACGGTACGCGCGACGCTCGGCTTCGGAGCCGAGGAACCCGAAGCGCCCGAGCGGCTCGAGGACGTCGCGCTGCCCGCGCCCCGTGTCGACTCGCCGTACTCGACCGACGCGCGCGACCGGATCCTCCACGCCCACGGCGCGAGCTACCGCGACACCGTTCGTGCGTTCCGGGGCCGGATCGACCATCCGCCGGACGCGGTCGCGCACCCGCGCAGCGAGCCCGAGGTCGAGGAGGCGCTCGCGTGGGCGGACGGCGCCAACGTCGCGGTCGTCCCCTACGGCGGCGGGACGAGCGTCGTCGGGGGCGTGGAGTGCCCGGTTCCGCCCGGCTTCGACGGCGTGCTCTCGCTCGACCTCGGCGGCCTCGATCGCGTGCTCGAGGTCGACCCCGTCTCCCGCAGCGCCCGCATCCAGGCGGGGCTGCCCGGTCCGGCGCTCGAGGCGCAGCTCGCCGAGCACGGGATGACGATGCGCTTCTTCCCGCAGTCGTTCGAGCTCTCCACGCTCGGCGGCTGGATCGCCACGCGCGCCGGCGGCCACTTCGCGACGCTGTGGACCCACGTCGACGACCTCGTCGAGTCGGTCCGGGCGATCACGCCGGTGGGCGCGTGGGAGAGTCGCCGCCTGCCGGGCTCCGGCGCGGGCGTCTCCCCCGACAGGATGCTCCTCGGGAGCGAGGGGACGCTCGGCGTGATCACGGAGGCGTGGGTCCGCGTGCAGCCGAAGCCCACCCACCGCGCCGGGCGGACCGTGCGCTTCGCCGACTTCATGGCCGGCGCCGAGGCGGTGCGGGCGATCAGCCAGAGCGGCCTGCACCCCGCCAACTGCCGGCTGGTCGACGCGGCCGAGGCGCAGCAGTCGGGCGCGGGCGACGGGGCGAGCGCGCTGCTCGTCCTCGGCTTCGAGTCGACCGACCACGAGGTCGACGCACAGCTCACCCGGGCACTCGCGATCGCCGCCGCACACGGAGGCGAGGCCGACCCGCCGCGCGGGGGCGCCGCGTCGTCGTGGAAGGACGCGTTCATCACCCTGCCCTACCTGCGCGACGCCATGGTCCAGTGGGGCGTGCTCTGCGAGACCTTCGAGACCGCGATCACCTGGGAGCGCTGGCCCGCTTTCCACGCCGCGGTCATGGGCGCCACGCGCGAGGCCGTCGGTGAGCCGTGCCGCGTCACCTGTCGCTTCACCCACGTCTACCCGAACGGTCCCGCCCCCTACTACACGGTCCTCGCCCCGGCCCGGCGCGGGGAGGAGCTCGCGCAGTGGGACGCGGTCAAGCGCGCGGCGGGGCAGGCGATCATCGACGCCGGCGGGACGATCACCCACCACCACGCGGTCGGCCGCGACCACCGGCCCTTCTACGACCAGCAGCGTCCCGAGCCGTTCGCGGCGGCACTCCGCGGGGCCAAGGCCGCGGTCGACCCCCGGGGGCTGCTCAACCCCGGGGTCCTGATCGGGCCGGCGTAGCATTGGCGCATGGCCAGCGCAGAGGGCAAGAACTTCGAGGCGATCGTCAAAGGCAAGGAGCAGCACAACAAGAACTGCCCGTTCCCGCCGCACACGGTCCGGATGAACCCGTTCGAGATCGAGCGGATGCAGTGGGAGGAGGGCGACACGATCGCCGGCCTCCTGCTCGAGGGCGACGGCAAGGTCGGCACCGGCTCCTTCCGGCTGATCTGCGACGGCATGGAGCCGCCGGAGCTCGACATCGAGGAGACCGAGGCGGTCTCCGGGCCGGCCGAGCCGCTCACCGTGCCCGTCCCCGTCGGGCCCGGCGGGCCGGGGCGCGAGGAAGACGCGCCCTCCGGGCCGCGCTACGCGGCTATGCGCCCGGTGACCGGCCGCCGCTGATCGGTCGGGCTCAGACCTCGAGCGCGCGCC
>JACDAP010000548.1 GCA_013695395.1 Solirubrobacterales bacterium | reverse complement strand
ACATGGAGGGCCTCGACTCGGTGCTCGAGCGCCTTGAGGCCGCCGAGGAGAAGCACGGGGAGCGCTTCGCGCCGCCGCGGATCCTGCGGCGCCTGGTCGCGCAGGGTCGCCTCGGGCAGAAGAGCGGGCAGGGCTTCTACGCCTGGCCGCAGTTCGACGCCGACCCGGTAGGGGAGACCGTCAAGCTCGAGACCCGCGAGGACGGCGTGGCCATCGCCTGGCTCGCCAACGGCCAGATGAACTCGATCGCGCCGACGGTCATCGAGGACCTCGGCAAGGTCCACGCGGCCGCGGTTGAGCGAGGCGTGCGTGCGCTCGTGATCGCCTCCTCGAACCCGCTGCTGTTCTCCGCCGGCGCCGACATCAAGGCGTTCACGCAGATGGACGAGGCCGGGGGCAAGGAGCTGCTCGACCGGGCCCACGGCCTGCTCCGGGCGATGGAGCAGAGCCCGATGGTCACGGTCGCCGCGGTCAACGGCCTGGCCTTCGGCGGCGGGTGCGAGCTCGCGATGGCCTGCGACGTGCGGATCGCCGCCCAGTCGGCGATCTTCGGTCAGCCGGAGATCAAGCTCGGGATCATCCCCGGCTTCGGTGGGACCCAGCGCCTGCCGCGGCTGGTCGGGACGAACAAGGCGCTCGAGATGAACCTCACCGGCGACGCCATCGGCGCGAGGGAGGCGTTCGAGTTCGGCCTGGTCAACCGCGTCGTAGTCGATCACGAGCTGCTCGACACGGCCCTCGCCTGGGCCCGCAAGCTCGCCGGACAGGCGCCGCTTGCCGTCGAGCAGATCAAGCGGGTGAGCGGGCAGGGCGATCTCGACGACGGGATCGCCGCCGAGAAGGCGGGGTTCGCGGTCGCCTTCGGCTCAGAGGACGGCAAGGAGGGGATCGCCGCGTTCCTCGGCAAGCGCACCCCGCAGTGGCAGGGGAAGTGAGCGGCACCCTCGAGCTCGCCCGCCGCATCGCCGGCGCCCGCTCGGTCGTCGCCCTCACCGGGGCGGGGATCTCCGTCCCCTCTGGGATCCCCGACTTCCGCTCGCCCGGCACCGGGCTGTGGGAGAACGTGAACCCGATGGAGGTCGCCCACATCGACGCCTGGAGGGAGGACCCGCAGCGCTTCTGGCACTTCTACGGGGATCGCTTCCTCTCCCTGCGCGAGAAGGCGCCGAACGGCGCGCACGACGCCCTCTGCGAGCTCCAGCGCCGCGACCACCTCCACGGCGTGATCACGCAGAACGTCGACCGCCTGCACTCCCGGGCGGGGCTCGAGGACGTGATCGAGGTGCACGGGAGCATCGAGCGCTCGCGGTGTCTCGAGGACGGAGCGGAGTTCGACCTGGACGAGGTGCTCGCCCGCCTGGACGCCGCTGACGACGGGGTGCCCCGCTGCGACGACGGCCATCCGCTCAAGCCCGGGGTGACCCTGTTCGGCGAGATGCTCGACGAGGCAGCGCTGGAGCGGGCGATCCAGCTCTGCCTCGCGGCCGACGTGCTGCTCTGCGTCGGTTCATCCCTGGAGGTCTACCCCGTGGCCGAGCTGCCGGGCGTCGTCCACGCTCAGGGCGGGATGGTCGCGCTCGTCACCGCGGGGCCGACCCCGTGGGACGGCCGCGCGGCGGTCAAGCTCGGCGGTGACGTCGTCGAGGAGCTCGAGGCACTGCTCGTCGCCCTCGACGGGCTGGGCACCGAGCCCTGAACGCACGAGGGGCGGCCCATGGCCGCCCCTCGCAATGCTTCGGGTGCTGTCGCTTACGGCGTGATGGTCACGTAGAAGCGCTTGCGGTTCGCGGCGGTGGTCGGGTCGCCGTTGGCGTCCGTGGCCCGGACGACGATCGTGTTGTCGTTGTTCGTGCCCGCGGGGGCGCAGGCCACGGCTGCGGTGTTGCAGCGCGCGACGGCGATCTGGCCGTTGAAGCTGTTCGCCGGACCGAGGTCGTTCGCCCCCTCGTTGCCCAGCCGGTTCTGGATGGCGATGGTCCCGTTCAGGCCTTTGTTCACCAGCGAACTACCAGCGTTGATGTACACGTTCGCGTTGTCGCCGAAGCTCGTGACGGTGAACCCACCCGACTGCTCCTCGATGACACCGGCCTCGTTGACCAGCGCGAAGCGGGTCTTGGCGGCGTCGGCCTTGTTGGTCGCGTCGGTTGCGGCAGCCGCAGTCGAGGCGTTCACGATGTCAGCGGCGTTCGCACCGTCGACGCGGTCGGCGTTCAGGCCGGTCGCGACGCCCGTGGCGTTCGTGATGAACGGCTTGACCGAGTCGCCACCGGCGCCGGAGGCGCTGATGAGACCGACGACCGGGCCCTTGGTGGCGTTGAACTCGAACGCGTAGCCCTGCTCGAGGTTGTTCGCACGCACGCAAGGGTTCTGCGGCGGGTTCGCCGCCGAGCCGCCCTGGCCGGAACGACAACCGTAGATGGCGCCACCACCGGACGAGGAGAGGTTCGACTGACGCGTGGAGTAGCCGCCCTTGAGGCCGGTCGTCGAACCGATGTTCGAGACGATCTCGGTCTCCTTCTGGGTCGTGCCGTTGCGCACGCCCTCCTTGAGCGTGTCACCGGTGGCGGCGACGCCGACCGGAGCAGCCACGACGCCGATGATGCCGGCGGCGATGACGACGGAGCGCAGGCGTGGTGAGCCGGAGCCCATCATGCGCTTGAACCGTCCGGCACTCTTCTGATCCTGCGAATCTGCGTGACCCATGTGGTCATGCCTCCTCTTTAGGGATAGGAACTGCGGTGCTACTTCTTCCAACGACGCTCTTCGCAGAGAGTTGCGAAAGGATTCACCGCCGCTTCGGGGTCGTACCTACCGCAGTTTGGGCAATCGCAAACCGGGTAATCCCGGCGCCCGTTATTCGAGACCGATGGCGGTACGCGCGCGAAGCGCGTCCTCGAGCACGCCCAGCACGCGGCGAACGTCCTCGGCGCTCTCCTCGTCGAGCCCGCCGTTGATCGCCGCGTTCGCGGCCGCGCCCACCGTGCCGCGCTCGTCACGTAGTTCGTCGATCCGGCGCGCGAGCGCCTCCCGGTCGCCCCAGGGGGCGAGCTCGGCGATCGCGGCCTCGAGCGCCACCCGCAGCTGCAGCGCGGCCTCGCGGGTGCGCCCCGCATCGGCGTCCAGCCGGGCGCGCAGCGCGAGGGCCTCGCAGGCCAGCGCCACGTCCCGGCCCCCCAGGATCGCGGCGAGCCGCTCCTGCGGGCGCAGCGTGGTGGCCGACCGCGCGTCGGCCTTGGACCGCGGGCGGGGCGGGAGCTCGACGGCAGCGGTGAAGTGCCCGTGGGCCAGCGGCTCGCCCTCACCCACCCCGACCCGGACGACCAGCGCGGCCTCGCGGGAGAGCTCGCGGACGAACGGGTCCACGGCGGCCACCCGGTGGGCGTGCAAGACGCGGTTCAGCTCGCCGATGGCCTGATCGGCCTCCGCGTCGAGGTCGACCTCCTTGCGCCAACGCTCGGCGGCCAGGTGGGTCGCGAACGGTTCGGCCGACACCAACGTTGCCCGGCCGGTGGCCACCGGCACGGGACCCGCGTCGAGCTCGGCCTCGCGGGGCTTGCGCGGCTTGCGGCCGAGCAGCGTGCGGCGCTCGACCGCGCCGAGCGTCGCGAGCATCAGGACGTGCGCCGGGACACCGGCGTGCCCGCGAAGCACGTACCGACCGTCGGCCGGGCCGAGCACCCACGGGTACTCGACCTGGACGAAGCCGAAGAGCGGCCCGGCGACGGGGCCGCTCACTCGCCGGAGTGCGCCTCGCTGGCCCGCTTCGGGGCGACGGGGATCGACGCCGAGGAGGGCTTCGTGAGCACCTCCGGGTTCTCGATCTCTCCGAGGCGACCGATCAGCTTGATCCACTGGCTGGGCTTGAGCACCGCGTTGAGCTGCTGGGCGGCCTTCGAGTTCCCGGAGACGAGCGGGACGAAGCCGAGGTGGATGTGGTCGGCGTGATCGGCGAGCGACAGGGTGTTCTCGGCGCCTTCGAACTTCATCAGCGAGATGATCTGCTGCGGCTTCATCGTGCCCTGGAGGGTCAGCAGACGGCGAATCGTGACGTCGGTGATCGAGCCGGCACCTTGGTTCCCGATGATCGGGATCCCGTTGATCTTGGCGATGTCGACCGCGGCGCCGTACGGGTGGGCCGAGCGATTGCCCGAGGCCGTCAGCAGCGACGAGCGGCCGGACTTCAGCGAGGTGATCGTCGGCTTCAGGCCGGAGGCCGTCAGGAACGAGATCGAGGCGAGGACGCGTCGGTCGATCGCCCCCGCGCGGATGTCCTGACGACCGCCCTCGTAGATTTCCACGCGCGGGTCGGCCAGGACGCGGCGCTGGAGCGCCTCCTTGCTCATGAGCAGGATCTGGCCGATCGAGGGATTCTTCGCGTCGGGGCCGAAGAACGGGGACTTGCCCGCGGCGCGGTAGACCGCCGTGGACTCGAGCAGCTTCCAGCCGTCCAGGATCGGCTTCGGGTCGATCCGCGGCGCGCCCTTGCCCGCCGGGCGCAGCTCGAAGGTGACGTGGGGCGCCTTGGTCTTCGAGGTCGTTCCGATGCGACCGAGGATCGTGCCCGCGATGACCTTCGCGCCCTCCTTGAGCGGCTTGATCGTCACGTCGGAGCGCTTGAGGCCGTAGACCTCGGTGAAGTAGCTCTTGAACGTGGAGGAGGAGGTGTCCGCGTTCAGGATCTGCTCCTCGCCGCCGTTGGCGTAGGCCTGCTTGACCTCGGGGTTGGCGAAGAGCCGCTCCTTGCCGGCCTTGCCCGCGGCGGGCAGCTCACCGAGCTCGGTGGCACCGCGCTCGAGCAGCTGGGAGGTGGCCTGCTTCTGCGTGCCGGCGCTGGCGGCCCGGGCCGGGGCCGCGTCCCGCGGGAGGTCGAGCTCCTTGGCCACCTCGGCCTTGGTCACCTTCCGCTCCTTCGGCACCGGGTAGGCCGAGGCGACCTTCTTCAGCCCGCCGTAGGTGTAGAGGTTGCCGTACACGTCGCGGATCTGGACGAACTTCCCCAGGCGCTTGCTGCTGCCCACCCTGACCACGGTGGCGTCCTGCACCGCGATGACCGGGGAGCCCGCCTTGGCGAAGATGTCGATGCCCTTGCGGGCGGCCTGGGCCTCGACCGGGATCGCCGCATTCTTGCCGCGAGCGATCCGGCGCTTCGTGTCGGCCTCGGAGAGGTCATCGGCGTAGCGTGCCGTGGCGAACACCGGGAAATGACCCTGCGTCAGGCCGGTCAGCGAACCGACCAGGTCGGCCGGCAGGCCGCCGATCAGGCGGGCGCGCATCAGCACCGAATCGACGTACCACTGGGCGTGGTTGTAGGCGAAGATCGCCTTGGAGATGTCCTTCTCCGCGCCGGCGGCCTTCAGGTAGCGGGCGGCGCCGAAGATGGCGTCCACCGGGTTGTAGGGGTCCTTCTTGCCGTCGTTGTTGGCGTCGACCCCGTACGCCTTCCAGGTCGAGGGGATGAACTGCATCCAGCCGAGAGCCCCGGCGCTGGAGACGTTCAGGTTGCGGCCGTAGTCGGTCTCGATCTCGTTGATCGCCGCGAGGATCTCCCAGCGGATCCCGTACTGGATGCCCGCCGCCTGGTAGATCGGCAGCAGGAACGGCGGGATGCGGAACTTCTCGATGAAGAAGTTCGGGACGCCGATCGGCGACCCACCGGGGATCGCGAAGGAGTACGTCGGGTTGACAGCGGTCGGCGTGCCGTCCTCGTCCCGCGCGGCGGTGGCCTTCTCCTCGGCGGCCTTCGCCTTGGCCTTCTTGCCGAGGGCCTCGGTCTGCTTGGCCTCCTCGACCTTCTCGGCCTTCGAGAGCTGCTTCTTGTCCGCCTTGGGGCGGCGATCGGACTTGCCGGTCGTCTCCTGCTCGCCCTGCTGGGGGGCGGCCTGCGGGATGTCGCCGGGATCGGGGCCGGTGCTGCCCGAAGCACCCGAGGCGCCGTCGCCACCGGTGGCACCAGGCGCGGCGGCCTCGGCGGGAGGCGCGGGGGCCGGCCCGCCGGCCTCGGTGATCGAGACGATCGGGAGCGTGACCCCGGGGATCACGATCTGATCCAGCGGGGTCCCGGGCGGGACGTCCACGGTCACCTGGATGACCGTCCCCCCGAGCAGCGTGACGTTCAGCGTCCGCGGCTCCGCGGAGGCGGGGAACACCGTCGGGCCGAACCCGGCGGAGAATGCTCCGGCCGTGGCCAATCCGATCATCAGCTTGCGCTTGTGCATAGGTACGACGACTCTCCCCTTCACTGCGTTCTTCGGACGGACCCGAAACCGGCGCCGACCCTACCACGGTCCTCAGACCCGAAACCCCACGCTAACCGGGACCTTCATCTCACGGCAACATGCAACCCGTGCTGCATGCCTCCCGTGGGGGAGCCGGGGTACCCTCTCGGTATGGCCGAGAATCCCGATTTCCGCGAGCGCGTCACCAAGCAGGGCGAGGAGGCGCTGGGCAAGCTCGCCCAGGACCTGTTGTCCAACCCGCTGGTCAACGGTGCCATCGCTCGGGCCTTCGAGGCGCGCGAGAAGGCCACGCAGGCCCAGGAGGTCGCCTTCGGGGCGCTCAACATCCCCTCGGCCGCGGACCTGGAGCGCCTCACGCGCCGTGTCCGCTCCGTCTCCCAGCGGCTCGAGGGCATCGAGGACGGTGTCGACCGGCTCGACGAGACGCTCGGCAAGCTTCAGGGCTCCACGGCGATCGAGAAGCGCCTGGACGGGATCGAGCAGCAGCTGGACAAGATCGTCAAGGAGCTCGGCGCGATCCACAAGGAGCTGCCGAGCGCGTCGAAGCCCGTCTCGCGCAACCAGGAGTCGATGAAGGTCGAGAGCTCGTAGGAGCTCAACCCGCGGGCGCGGCCGCGGGCTCGGCGGCGGGGTCACGCCGCGCCGCCTCGACCGGTCCGGGTGTGAGGCTCGCGGCGACCACGACGAGCAGCAGCGCCAGCACGCGCAGCGCGATCGCGCCGTCGCCCTCCGGCAGGGGCTCGCCGAAGACGATCAGCCCCGAGGCGATCGTCGACAGGTTCGCCGCCGCGCTCGTCACGGCGATGACGCCGACCGCCTCGCCGAGCTGGAGCGAGCGGGCGCTCACCACCAGGCCGACGAGCGAGAGCACGAGGATCGTCGCGGCGAGCGGTGTGAAGAGGACGAGCAGGCCGTCGTCGGCCAGGCCGCCGGAGGCCGCCTTGATCGTGACGTCCGAGCCGCCCCACTGCAGGCCGGCGGCCGCCGCCAGAAGCGTGCCCGCGTAGCGCCGGGCCCAGGGCCGGGTCGCGGCGAGCATCAGTGGGACGGAGGCCAGTGAGAGGCCGCCGACGTAGAACAGCAGGGTGAGGCCGGCGTAGTCGGAGTGCTTCTCGCTGCCGGTCTCCCCGAGCGTGGCGGCGAGGAAGGCCAGCCCGAGCGCGGTCAGGCCGACGCCGATCCACTCGCGCCGGCTGACCGGGATCGAGAAGAGCTTCTCGGCGATCACCGTGAGCAGGACGAGGCCGCCCGCGATCGTGGCCTGGACGAGCGTGATCGGCGCCAGCGCGAGCGCCGCCGTGTGCAGGAACCACGAGCCGGTGGCCACGATGATCCCGATCGTCCACCACTTGTTCTCGAAGAGCGCGATCGTCGAGCGGATCGGATGCCGTGGGTCGACCGGCGGGGCGTTCACCGCACCGCGGTGCTTGAAGAGGAAGCCCAGGATCGAGACGAACGCCGTCGCGAGCGACAGCAGGAGGCCCAGCTGGACGCTCAGCGGCATGGGGCGCTCCGTGTCACGCTTCCACCAGCCGGGCGGGAAGGCCGAGGAGCGCCGCGGCGGCATGGCCGAGCGCGTGCTCGGCGGCCAGCAGGCCCGTCTCGTCGAGCGCGCCGCCGTCGCCGTCCACGGTGACCGCGAGGAGCGCGCCGCAGCGCAGCCCCAGCTGGCGGGAGACGACGAGGAACGGGGCGGTCGTGCGG
>JACDAP010000061.1 GCA_013695395.1 Solirubrobacterales bacterium | reverse complement strand
TGGGAGCGCTTCCCGTTCAACGAGGACCTCGATTACACCGAGGACAAGGAGTGGGCGCACCGTGTGCTGCGCGCCGGGTGGACGATCGTCTTCGATCCCGCGCTGTGGGTGGACATGTCGCACGGCTGGCAGAACAGCGTCGACTTCTACCACCGTCAGCGGCGAGCCACGCTGGCCACCTCGACGTTCATCTCGCTCCCGCGCTACGGCCTGCGGGAGTTGGCCGTCGACTGGTGGACGGACATACCTCGCGATCGCCACTCGAGGGCCTTCCACCGGTTCGTCAACTATCGGCGCATGGCCGGCATGCTCGGGCTCTACCGCGGATCCGCGCCGACCCGGGACTCGTCCAGGTGAGCTTCCGGACACGGACGGCCACCGCCGACCGGCCGCCGCAGCACCTCATCCGCGCCAGCGCGGTGCGCAACGCCTCGATGCTGACGCTCGCCACCCTGACCGCGCGCGCGAGCATGTTCGCCCTGGGCATCGTCCTGGCCAGGAGCCTCGGGGCCGCCGACTACGGCCGGTACTCGCTGGCCCTTGCGCTCGGCGCGGTGTTGCAGCCGATCGCGGACTTCGGCATCTCCGTCTACCTGGTCCGCGAGACGGCACGCGATCGCACTGCCGCCGAGGGTGCCCTCGGCCGGCTCGCTCGGGTCAAGGTCGGGCTGCTCGTGGCCGCCACCGCGCTGACCGTGGGGGGCGCCGCGGCGTTCGGGACGTCGCCCGACCTGCTTCTGGTCGTGACGGTCATGGTCGTCGCGGCGATGCTGGACGGGTGGTCGATCTTCGTCTACTGCTACCTGCAGGGACGCGAGTCGATGGGGGTAGAGGCCCGCACGACGGCGGTCGCCGGAATCGTGCGCGCATGCGGAGCCATCGCGATCGCCCTGGCCACCGGCGACCTCAGGCTCGTCGTGGCCTGGGTCCTCGCAGTCGCCGTCGTCCAGGCGGCCGTCGCGAGCCGCACCCTGCGGCGCGTCGTCGGGAGACTTGCGAGCCCCCGAGGCGCGCGGGTCGACTGGCGCAGCGTCGCGTCCTTCGGCCTCATCGGGATCTCCGTGGTCGTGTACCTCCGCTCCGACGCCCTCCTCATCGCCTGGTTTCAGGACGAGACGGCCGTGGGCCTGTACGCCGCGGCCTACACGCTCGTCCTCGGCGTCCAGGTGGTTCCCGTGGTGCTGACCGCCGCGCTGCTTCCGATCTTCGCCCGCACGCACGGGGACGGGACCGACGGGTTCACCCAGACCTGGCACGACGGCCTCCGGCTCCTGCTGCTGATCACGCTCCCGGTCTCCGTCCTGCTGTGCGTCCTGGCCGGCCCGATCATCCAGCGGGCGTTCGGATCCGAGTTCGCCGAGTCGGCCGACGTCCTGCGGATCATCACCTGGATGTCCCCGCTGGTCGCCGTCAGCCTCGCGGCTCAGGCGGTCCTGAAGGGCTCGCGGCGTGAGGGCACGCTGCTCCGAGTGTCCTTGGCCTGCGTCGTCTTCAACGTGGGCATCAACCTCTGGGCTATTCCGGCCGCAGGCATCAAGGGTGCCGCGGCGACGTCGGTCGCAACGGAGGCCATCAACGCGGTGGCGCTTCTCTGGTACGTCGTTTCGCGAGGTCTTGTTCCCCGTCCCGACCTGCCCCTCCTGCGCGTGGGGACGGCGGTCGCGCTCCTCACCGTGGTGGCGGCCCTGCTTGCTGATGCGCCCGTCGAGCTCGCGGCTGCCGCGGCGCTCGCCGTCTACGTCGGCACCCTGGTGGCGACCGGTGTCCTGCGCGGCGAGGAGCTCGCCGGGCTCCGGCGGCTGACCCAGGCGGGCTGACGACGGCACCCTCGTGAGGTCAGCTCGGTGGAGCAGGGCGGTAGCAAGGGTTGCTGGATCACCGGCCCGCGCGCTGACCTCGAACGGGCGGTCATTGGGGCGTGGCGATCGGCCGATGGTGCACGTCTCGCAGGTCTTCCGGATCGGTTACGTTCGCTCAGACACGCTGCGGCCTCCGTCCGCAGGGTCACGAAGGAGGAGCTGGAACATGCTGGTGCGGACGATGTCGGTGCTTGCGGGAAGCTGTTGCGTGTTGGGTTTCGCCGCCACGGCCCAGGCCGCCGGGCCCGGTCTGCGGGTCAGCTCGTTGACCGTGCCGCCGGCGAGCACGAGCGTCGCGCAGCGGTTCACCGTCGCCGGCCGCGTGGCGAACACCGGGCGCCGCGCGGTGCCCGCCACCATGAGCTTCTCGCTGCGTACCAGGCGCTCGTCGTCCAGGGCGCGCCTCATCGGGAGCGGACGCCTGCTCTCCGTGCCCGCCGGCGGCTCCCGTGGCTACCGCGTGCTGGTCACGATCCCCAAGCTGAAGGTCGGCTCCTCCTTCGTCCTCGTGGCCTGCGTGCGGCCGGGCATCAGCCTGGCGTACCGATGCCGGACGGCCACTCGGCGGGTGCGGAT
>JACDAP010000537.1 GCA_013695395.1 Solirubrobacterales bacterium | reverse complement strand
GTCGAGTTGTCGGTTCTTCCCGCATACCGGGAACAATCGACAACTCGACGCAGCCAGGGGGCGGCGGAGGGGCGCGGCGGGCTGACGAGGAGGCCGCTTAGGATCAGCCGCATGCGTTCGCCCAAGGACTTCTTCAAGCCGCTCTGCGTCGGAGCGCCCGATCCGGTCACCGAGATCCCGTTCCCGCCGAGCCGGATGATCCACTTCTTCGACGCCTCGAACGAGAAGATGGTCGCCAAGCTGCCCGCCACCGCGGCCAAGGCGGACATCGTGCTCGGCAACCTCGAGGACGCGGTGCCGGTCGACCGGAAGATCCCGGCACGCGAGGGCCTCGTAAAGGTCGGCAAGGAGCTCGATCTCGGCCAGACCCAGCTCTGGACCCGCGTGAACGCGCTCGACTCCCCCTGGGTGCTCGACGACCTCACCACGCTGGTCACCGAGATCGGCGACAAGCTCGACGTGATCATGGTCCCGAAGGTCGAGGGCCCGTGGGACATCCACTACGTCGACCGGCTCCTCGCCCAGCTCGAGGCCAAGGGTGGCGTGCGGCGGCCGATCCTGATCCACGCACTGCTCGAGACCGCCCAGGGCGTCGCGCACCTCGAGGAGATCGCCGCAGCCTCCCCGCGTATGCAGGGCATGAGCTTCGGCCCCGCCGACCTCGCCGCGAGCCGCCGGATGAAGACCACGCGCGTCGGCGGCGGCCACCCGGGCTACGTCTCGATGAGCGACCCGCAGCTGAACGACGACGGGACGATCGTCGAGGGCCAGACCCGCATCACCGCCCAGCAGGACCCGTGGCACTACTCGATCGCCCGCATGGTCGACGCCTGCACGATGAACGGCCTGCTCCCCTTCTACGGTCCGTTCGGCGACATCAAGGACGTCGTCGCCTGCGAGGCCCAGTTCCGCGCCGCCTTCCTGCTCGGCTGCGTCGGCGCCTGGTCGCTGCATCCGGTCCAGATCGACATCGCGAAGAAGGTCTTCTCGCCCGATCCGGACGAGGTCAAGTTCGCCCGGAAGGTCATCGCGGCCATCCCGGACGGCGCGGGTGTCCACATGATCGACGGCAAGATGCAGGACGACGCGACCTGGAAGCAGTGCCAGGTCATGGTCCAGCTCGCCGACATGCTCGCCGAGAAGGACCCGGAGCTGAAAGGGATGTACGCCCTGTAGAACGCGGCTCAAAAGGTTGACTTGCGCACTTGGCGCGGGGAAACTACCTGGCATGTCGCGCTACAGCTCCTCCCTGGTCCTCGTCGCCGCGATGCTGGTCGCGAGCCTCGTGTCCGCCGCCGGTGCGGCCGCACAGTTGCCCACCACGACCCGCGCGTCGGTGAGCTCGACCGGCGCGGAGGCCACCAGCGGCAGCTTGCAGACGTCCGTGTCGGCGAACGGGCGCCTCGTCGCCTTCTACTCCTCCTCGCCGAACCTCGTCCCGGCAGACACGAACGGCACGTCGGACGTGTTCCTGCGCGATCGCGCGACGGGGGTCACCCGTCGCCTCAGCGTCGGGCCGGCCGGCGTGCAGGCGAACGCCAGCTCCTTCGACGTGAGCATGACCGCCGACGGCCGGATCGTCCTCTTCCGATCCGGCGCGACCAACCTGGTGGCGGGCGTGCCGGCCTTCCAGCTCTACCTCGCCGACACGACCACGGGCGAGGTGCGCCGCGCACTCGTGCCGCCGGCGACCCACGGCAACCCCTACGACCCGTCGATCTCGGCGGACGGCTCGCGGATCGTCTTCGTGGCCAACCGCGTCAGCGGCGGCACGCCGGACGTCTTCGCCGCCGACGTCGGCACGGGCGCGGTGCGCCGCATCTCGGAGACCGCGGCGGGCAGCGCCGGCAATGCGCGCTCCTACGAGCCCGACGTCTCGGGCGACGGACGCTGGGTCGCCTTCACCACCGACGCCTCGAACCTCGTCACGCCGGACATCAACGGCTTCCGCGACATCATCCTCGTCGACCTGCAGACGGGCGTACTGCAACGCGCGAGCGTCGGCTCGGGCAGCCCGGGGGCGGAGAGCAACCTGCACTCCTCTGACGCGGCGCTCTCCCGCGACGGGTGCATCGTCGCGTTCCGCTCCGATGCGGGCAACCTCGTGGCCCCGGACGCGGGATCGAGCGTCACCGAGATCTTCGCGCGCGATCGCTGCACCGCGCAGACCGAGGTCGTGAGCGTCACCAACAGCGGCGTCGCGGGCACGGGGTTCGTCCCCGACGTCTCCGACGACGGCTGCTTGATCGTCTACCGCAGCCGCAACGTCAGCCCGGCGCCGTCCGGGCACGAGGCGGCCGTGCTCCGTGACCGCTGCGCGGGCGTGACCAGCCGCCTCGACCTCTCGACGACCGGCGAGCCCGGCAACAACGACGTCGCCGACGTCCAGATCGCCGCAGGAACCGGCCGCTACGTCGCGCTGAGCAGCTTCGCCAACAACCTCGTGCCGGGCGACGCGAACACCAGCTACGACGCCTTCGTCCGCGACCGCGCCGTCAATACCCGGCCCGTCGCGGAGCTCACGCTCACCCAGGAGGGCCGACGGATCACCGCCGACGCGCTGGCCTCCCGCGACCCCGACGGGCCGACCGTGAGCGGGAGGATCGCCTGGGGCGACGGCGCGCCCGACGACACCGGGCTGCAGGCCCAGCACGAGTACGCCCGAGGGGGCAGCTACTCCGTCACCGTCACGGTGACCGACGCCGACGGGGCGACGACGACCAAGAGCGCCGTCGCGGTCATCCCGGATCCCCCGATCGCCCCGCCGCCGCCGACCGGGTCGGGCGGTACGGCGCCCGGCGGCGGCACAGCGGAAGCGCCCGTTGCCGTTCCCCCGCTCGTGCTGGACCGCGTCTCGCTCTCTCGCCGGAGCTTCGCACCCGTCGCGCGCGGCGGGCGCCCAGGCGGAAAGCGCGGCGCGACCCTCACGC
>JACDAP010000517.1 GCA_013695395.1 Solirubrobacterales bacterium | reverse complement strand
CGGTCAAGGTGCTGCGCACGCGCGCTCTGCTCGGCTCGGCGGGGGTGCCGGTCCGGGTGGGCTGCGACACGCCGTGCACCGTCTCGACGACCGCGACGCTCACCGTCAAGCGCCCAGCCGTGAAGACGACGAAGCCCAGCGAGAAGAAGGCACGCCCCGTGAAGCCCGTCGTCGAGACGCTGAAGGCCGCCTCGCTCGACGTGCCGGCGGGAAGCGCACGCGTCGTCCGCCTGAGGGCGAGCGCAGCGCAGGCCCGACGGCTGCGGCGCGCGCTGGGCCGCCGGACGCGCCTGAGCCTCGCGGTCCAGGCGGTCGCCACCGGACCGGTCGGGAGTCCGACCACGGTGAGCGAGACCGCGCAGGGCAGCCGCTGAGCGACCGCTCGCGGTCGACCTTCCGCGTCACGGTGGCGCACGAGGTCGACCGGGAGCGCCGGGACGTCCGGGCCATCGGATCTACGCTCTGAGGGTGACCGATCACCTCCCCGGCGCCCACCACCCGAGCCTCAACCCCGCGCTCGAGGACGTCCGCTTCTGCCCGCGCTGCGGCGCCGAGGCGCAGGTGCGCTTCCCGCGCTCGATCTCCTGCTCGCACTGCGGCTACGGCGCGTACTACAACCCGAAGCCCGTCGCCTGCACGATCCCGCACACCGATGACGGGAAGCTCATCCTGCTGCGCCGCGGCTTCGAGCCCGGGAAGGGGCTGTGGACGTTTCCGGGCGGCTTCGTCGACCTCGGTGAGTCGACCGAGCAGGCGGCCCGCCGGGAGACGATGGAGGAGCTACGGATCGAGGTCGAGCTCGGCCCGCTCGTCGGCGTGTACTCCCGGCCGGAGGACCGAGTGGTCCTCGTCGTCTACGCGGCCCGTGCCCTCGGCGAACCGCAGACCACGCCGGAGGCCACCGAGGTGCGGGCGTTCGCCCCCGCGGAGGTTCCCTACGAGGACTTGGCGTTCTGGAGCACCGAGGCCGCCTTGCGCGACCTGCTCGCCTGAGCGGACCCGGAGCGCTTCTTCGCCTTGCGCGTCCGGACGCAGCGCACGACACGGCGGCCGCGCACCTTGACCAGTCGCTTGCTCGTGCCGCGGCGGCAGCGCCTGGTTGACTTCTTGCTCGACGTGCGCGCCTTGCTGCTGGACGTGGGCGCCTTCTTGGCGAAGCGCGGGGCGGGCGTCACGAGCGCGGCGCCCGCTGCTGCCGCGGAAGCTCGCACGGCGCCCTCGACCGGCCACGGCGCGTCGTCGGAGACGCGCGAGCCGTACTCCGCCACGTAGGTGCCCGACGGGCCGGCCGAGCCGATCGGGGTTCCCGGCAGCGTCCCGATGCCGACCTCGCGAAAGGCGTCGGACAGCAGATTCGCGCGATGCGTGGGGCTGGTCATCCACGCGGCGACGATCGAGCGCGGGGTCGCCCGGGTGCCTTCCCCCCAGCCCAGGTTCTCACCGACCCGCAACCATTCGCGGTAGGCGCCAAGCCGATCGAGGAGCCCGTTGCCGTCCGGGGCGACGTGCGCGAAGAAGCGCTCTCCCACAAGCCGCTCCCCGTAGGCCTGGGCGGCCGCCTCGAGGCGACCCTCCGGGATGAGCGCGGACAGGCCATGCTGTGCGCGCTCAGCGTTGCTCAGGCAGACCACCGCGGCTCGGACCGCGACCGGGCTCGCAGCGTCGGGGCCCTGGTCGGCGCCCGGGCATTCGGCCGCGGCGGCTGAGGCGGCGCTCAGCATCGAAAACGCCAGAAAGATCAGGAGGAAGTGAAGGAATCGCACCCTCTCTCGATCGGCTCACTCCAGGCCCCCCTGGCCTCCTGGGCGCCGGAGTGGACGTTCGTCCTAGAACACGTTCTGGACGCCCAGCTCTTCGAGCAGGCCGCGGCGCATCGACTCCGCCACCGCGGCGACGGCGTCGCCGATCTGAACGGACTAGCCGATCTTCTTCAGGTCGACGACGAACACCAGCGTCTCGCCTCCCTTGATGTTCGGCGGCGAGCCGGCCTCCCCATACGCCTTTTCGGCGGGGATGACGAGCTCGCGACGCCCACCCGGTTTCATACCGACGATGCCCTCGTCCCACCCCTGGATGACCTGGCCCTCGCCGAGCGTGAAGGGGAACATGTTCTCGTCGGTCTTCCACGAGGAGTCGAACTCGCGGCCGTCGGAGAAGGATGCGCCGACGTAGCGGACGGTGAGCGCGTCACCGGGCTGAGCCGCCTCGCCCTCGCCCTGGACCAGGTCCCGGACGACGAGCTCGTCCGGCGCGTCGACCGACGGCTTGGGGATGCCGGGCTTCTTGTCGAGGTCCTCGGCGTTGGCGATGTCCTCGACGATCGCTCCCTTGGCGTAGGTCACGGCGGCGTCCTCGACCGGGGCCTCGCCGGACTCGCCACTGGCACCGCTCGCCGGGGTCTCCTCGGCCAGCGCGGCGGCGGGGCTGTCCCCCGAGCCGTCCGGGATGCCGGAATCCTTGAGGTCGTCGCCGCAGCCGGCGGCGGCCAGCGAGAGGGCGGCGAGGAGGGTCAGGGTCACGCGACGGGCGTTCATGCCGCGAATGGTGGCAGGCAGGCGGCCGTGATGCCGCGC
>JACDAP010000422.1 GCA_013695395.1 Solirubrobacterales bacterium | reverse complement strand
CGGTCACGACAGGCCTGGGCGACGGCCTGCTTGCCGGCCGCGGAAAGCTTCTTGGACTGCTCGGCGCGCTGAACGCACTTCTCGCCGGTCGGCTTGGTGGGGTCGGGCGCAGCGATGGCCGGCGCGGCGGCGCCGAAGGTGGCGGTGGCGGCCATCGTGGCCAGGAGGAGCTTGCGCATCGGAATTCCTTCGGGTGTGGGACGGGAGCGCACAGCATCGCTGCTCCGCTGACCTTCGGGAGGATGTTCTCACCGTGTCCTCATCCAGTGGCGGTACCAGCAGCCAGGCGGACGCGCGGAGCGTCGCGGGCTGCACCGTCGGGTCACCCGTCGGTGCCGTAGCGCTCAGGCGCGCTCGAGCAGGGCCACGCCGTAGGGCTCGCTCAGCAGGTCGGCGACCGCCGCGCGCTCGCCCAGATCGTGCTGGTCACCCGTGAACGTGCAGCGCCAGCGGCCGCGCAGGCCCTCGGGCACCATGAGCTCGGCGTTCTCAAACTCACGCACGGGGGCGAGCACGAGCACCTCGGCGATGCCGCGGGAGAACGCGCAAACGCCAGGGCCCGCGTCGAGCGGCGCGTAGGCGCCGGTGCGTCCGAAGGCCGCCTCGTGACGGCCGCGCAGGGCGAGCGCGGTGTGGATGAGGTGGAGCTTCGCGGTCTCCCGCGTGGGCTCCTCTCCCGCCAGGACGGCGTCCAGCACGCGGCGACGCTCGGCGAAGTCGACCGGGCGGCGGTTGTCGGGGTCGACGAGCGCGAGCATCGTCAGCTCGTCGCCCTGATAGACGTCGGGGACGCCGGGGGTGGTGAGCTTCAGCAGGAGCTGTCCGACCGCTGCCCGGTCACCCTCCTCACGCGCGACGGCCGCGAGCGCGAGCACCTCCGGGTCGTCGTGGAGCGACCACGCCCACTCCTGCGTCGCGCGCTCGTGCTCGACGTCCGGGTCGAGCCAGTTCGAGGTCGTCTTCCCCTCGCGGAGCGCCTTTTCGAGATACCCGTCGAGGCGCTCGCGGGTGATGTCCCCGCCTAGGCCGGTGAGGATCTGCAGCACGAAGAGCTGCTCCGCGGCGCTCGGCGCAGCCTCCGCGTCATGCTTGGCCCGCACGAGCTGCTCCCACGCGGAAGGCATCGTCGAGAGCGCCGCGATGCGGGCGCGCAGGTCGCCGGAACGCTTCGTGTCGTGGGTCTGGGTCACGAGCAGCCCCTCGCCGAAGCGCTCCGCCCGCTCGCCACACGCCGCGTGGAACGCCTCGACCGAGAGCCCGAACCGGCCGGGGTCGCCGCCGACCTCGTTGAGCGCGACGAGCGGCATGTAGCGGTAGAAGGTCGTGTCCTCGATGCCCTTCGCGGTCACGGGCGGGGAGGTTTGCTGGAAGCGGGTGACGAACTCGGCGAGCTGCTCGCCGGAGTCCTCCTCGAGCAGCAGCACCCGGGCGAGGTCGTCGGGCATCCGCGCCGCGGCGACGTGCTCCCGGTCGGCGCCCGAGACGTTGCCGCTCCACGGCTCCACGTAGGTGCGGTAGACCGGCAGGCGGGCGAGCGCGCCCGCGATCTCGTGCGTGCTCCAGCGCTCGCCAGAGAGCCGCCGCAACCACTCGATCTCGCGCGTGAACGTCGTCTCCGCCTGCTCCATCTGGCCCTCCAGGGCGACCGCGTCGAAGGCCCTGTCGTCCCCGGTGAGCTCGGCCCAGAGCTCGAGCAGCGGCCGCTCCCCCGCGGGGTCGACGTAGAGGCCGAGCGCGTCGTTGAGGAACTCGTAACCGACCGTGCCGCTCACCGGCCAGTCCGGGAGCGCCTCGCCCGGGTGCAGGATCTTCTCCACCCAGACGCGCTCGGCGCCGGCGTCCCGGAGCCGTTCCAGGTAGCCGGCGGGATCGGCCAGCCCGTCGGGGTGGTCGACGCGCAGCCCGTCCACGGTCCGATCGCCGAGCAGGCTCAGGACCTTGTCGTGGACGAGGTGGAAGACCTCCTCGCGCTCCATCCGCACCGCGGCGAGGTCGTCGATGTCGAAGAAGCGCCGGGTGAAGCCCGTCTCGGGGTCGACGTCGAAGACCTCGGCGCGCTTCGCCTCGTCCGCCCACCAGCGGTTCTCCGGCGCAGCGCCCAAGTGGTTCGGGACGATGTCGAGGATCACCCCCAGGCCGGCGCCCGCCAGGGCGCGGAAGCCCTCCTCCCCGCCGAGCGCGTCGGAGATCCGCGTCGGGTCGACGGTGTCGTAGCCGTGCGCCGAACCATCACGGGCCTGGAGCGAGGGCGAGAGGTAGAGGTGGCTGATCCCGAGCTCCCGCAGGTAAGGGACGAGCTCGAGCACGGCGGCGAAGTCCTGCTCGGGGGTCAGCTGGAGCCGGTAGGTGGCCCGCAGCGGGACGGTCATGCCTCGACCTCGGACGCCGCCTCCGCGACCTCCGGGGTCACCTCGGTCTCCTCCGCCGGGCCCTCGTGGTGCGCCTCCACGCGCTTGAGCACCGTGAGCGAGCGGCTCGGGCAGAAGACGTTGCGTCGCGCTTCCACGGTCCAGGCGCCGGCGGCGGCCTCGGGGTCGGCGGTCGAGAGCTCGATCGCCCACTCGACGCCGTACCGCGGCGAGGGCATGCGGACCTTCACGTCCTCGTGGTGCCCGTTGATCAGCACGATGAACGAGTCGTCGACGATCGTGCGGCCGCGCCGGTCGGGGTAGGGGAAGGCGTTGCCGTTGAGGAAGAGCCCGAGCGCGGGTATGTCGTCGCGGTCCCAGTCCCGCCGGGTCATCCGGCGGCCCTCCGGCCGGAACCACCAGGAGTCCGGCAGGCCTGAGTTGTTGACGTCCGAACCGGTGAGGAACTCCTTGCGGCGGAAGACCCGGTGCTTCTGGCGCAGCGCGATCACCCGCCGGGTGAAGGCGAGCATCCGCTCCTGCTCCTCGTCGAGCGACCAGTCGAACCACGAGATCGGCGAGTCCTGGCACCACGCGTTGTTGTTGCCCCCCTGGCTGCGGCTGAACTCGTCGCCGCCGAGCAGCATCGGCGTGCCTTGGGAGAGCAGCAGCGTCGCCATGAAGTTGCGGGTCTGCTTCGCGCGCAGGGCGAGGATCTCGGGGTCGTCGCTCTCCCCCTCGACACCGCAGTTCCAGGAGCGGTTGTCGTCCGTGCCGTCCTGGTTGTCCTCCAGGTTGGCCTCGTTGTGCTTCTCGCTGTAGGAGACCATGTCGCGCAGGGTGAAGCCGTCGTGCGCGGTGATGAAGTTGATCGAGGCGCGCGGGGTGCGGCCATCGTCGTAGAGGTCCGCGGAGCCGGTCAGCCGGCTCGCCAGCTTGGAGAGCGGCGTGTGCCCGCGCCAGAAGTCGCGCATCTCGTCGCGGTACATCCCGTTCCACTCCGACCAGTTCACCGGGAAGTTCCCCACCTGGTAGCCGCCCGGCCCGACGTCCCAGGGCTCGGCGATGAGCTTGACCTGGGAGAGCGCCGGGTCTTGGTGGATGAGGTCGAAGAAGGAGCCGAGGCGATCGACCTCGTAGAGCCCGCGGGCCAGGGTCGAGGCGAGATCGAAGCGGAAGCCGTCCACGTGGCACTCGATCACCCAGTAGCGCAGCGAATCCATGATCAGCCGCAGCGTGTTCGGGTGGACCGTGTTGAGCGTGTTGCCGGTGCCCGTGAAGTCCATGTAGAACCGCGGGTCCTCGGGCGAGAGGCGGTAGTAGCTCGGGTTGTCGACGCCCTTGAAGGAGAGCATCGGGCCGAGGTGGTTTCCCTCCGCCGTGTGGTTGTAGACCACGTCGAGGATCACCTCGATCCCCTTCTTGTGCAGGGCCTTGACCATCCCCTTGAACTCCATGACCTGCTCGCCGGTGTCGCCGGTGGCCGCGTAGGGACCATGCGGTGCGAGGTAGCCGATCGACGAGTACCCCCAGTAGTTCTTGAGGCCGCGCTCGAAGAGGAAGGACTCGTCGATGATGTGGTGGACGGGCAGCAGTTCGACCGCGGTGACGCCGAGCTCGCAGAGGTAGTCGATCGCCGGCTCGGAGGCCAGGCCGCCGTAGGTGCCGCGGAGGTCCTCGCGCACGTCGGGGTGTTGCATGGTGAAGCCCTTGACGTGGGTCTCGTAGATGACCGTGTCGCTCCAGCTGCGCCGCGGCGGCCGGTCGTCCTCCCAGTCGAAGCGGTGGTCGACGACCAGGCACTTGGGGACCGCCGGCGCCGAATCCTCGTCGTCCGGCTCGTAGTCGGCGTCGTCGCTGCCGTCGGGCGTGTACGGGAGCACCTGCGCGAGGTCCCAGTCGACCTCGCCCTCGATCGCCTTGGCGTACGGGTCGATCAGCAGCTTGCACGGGTTGAAGCGCAGGCCGTCGTCGGGCTCGTAGGGGCCGTGGACGCGGTAGCCGTAGCGCTGGCCCGGGTGGACCCCCGGGAGGTAGCAGTGCCAGTTGTGGTTCGTGACGCGGGTGAGCTCGATCCGCTCCTCGGCGCCCTCCTTCGTGAAGAGGCAGAGCTCGATCGCTTGAGCGTTCTCGGAGAAGATCGAGAAGTTCGTCCCGTCCCCGTCCCAGTCGGGCCCGAGCGGGTACGGCTCGCCGGGCCAGACCTCACGCTCGGCGTTGGCGGCGACGGGAACGGGGGTGAGCGGCGGCACGGGCATGAAGGCTCACATCTTCCCG
>JACDAP010000400.1 GCA_013695395.1 Solirubrobacterales bacterium | reverse complement strand
GGGTCACGCCGCGCGGCAGCTGGCCGCCGCGGGCCAGCGAGCGCACGTTGGCGAAGACCCGGGCGAAGGTCGGCCCGCCACGGGCCAGGCGCACGCCGGTGTAGTCGGCCAGGCGTGCGGCGCCCGGGGTCGTGTCGCGCAGGCGCGAGGAGGTCTCCCACTGGGTCCCCTGCGTGACCTCGATCATCGAGGCGCGCAGGTCGAGACCACTGGTGGCGCTCGCCGCCTCGATCTCGGTGACCGCGCTGGAGACCTGGCCGAAGCGGTCGCGCGCCCACAACGTCACGCGGTTGACGCCGGGCCGCAGGGTTACGGGGACATCCCGGAAGTTCTGGGCTCGCGTGAGGATGGCCGGGTCGTCACAGCTCGCCGGGATGGCGGAGACGTCGACGGTGACGCAGGCTCCGACGAGGTTGTCGCGGCGATCGATGCGCCCCGCCAGCCGAGCGGTCCCGTTGACCACGACCATTCCCTGGTCGGGCCCGGTGATGACGGGCTCCGGCGGGTGCGGCAGCAGAACCTCGATCGCGGCCGTCGCCACGGCGGTGCTGGTGTCGTCGGAGACGTAGACGGCGACCGTTCGCAGCCCAAGCTGGCTCGAGTATGGGTAGTAACGGTAGGTCGGCTCGTCGCGAGGCTCGGTGAACCGATCGCGCACGTCGCCGAAGCGGTAGGTCAGCCGGTCGCCGTCCGGGTCGGTCGAACCGCTGGCGTCGAGCAGGAAGCCATCGTCGGAGGGTCCCCGCGAGACGGTGACGCGCAAGGCCGCCACGGGCCGGCGGTTGGCCACTTGCGCGGTCGCCTCGCCCTCGGCCACGGCGCCGTCGTCGTCGGTCGCGCGAAGGCGCACGCGGTGCGGCCCCTTGCGCGGGTAGGTCGCGGTGACGATCGCACCCATGGCGTCGTCGAAGGCGCCGTCGTCGTCGAGGTCCCAGGCGTAGGCGGCGATCGTCCCGTCGTCGGTCGACGTCGATTCGAGCCGCAGGGGCTGACCGGGATAGACCGGTTCCTCCGGGAGCCGGACGGAGACGACGGGCGGACGGTTGCCGACGGGCACGGTCCGCGAGGTCGTGGCCACCGCGCCGCCCGAGTCCTCCACCAGCACCCCGACGGTGTTGGGCCCCTTGCGCGCGAAGGCGTGGTCCACGCTCGCGCCCGTGGCGTCGTCGTACTGCCCGTCGGCGTCGAGGTCCCAGCGCTGGCTCACGAGCGGGCCCTGGGCGTCCGAGGACGTCGAGGTGAAGCTCACCGTGTCGCCGGACAGCGGAGCGACGGGGGCGAAGGAGAAGGCGGCGGTCGGCGGGGTGTTGGCCGGCGCCGGCGTCGGGAACGGGACGCCGCTAACCAGGCTCAGCAGCACGCCGGCACCCGGGGTCTGGTCGACCGAGCACGAGCGGTCCCCGGGCTGCGGGCCGGCGAGGCTCGGGTTGCTCGCGTCGGGCACGTAGTCCCAGCCGCGCGTGCCCGCCCCGTTGAGCGTCAGCCCGAAGGCCGCCCACGTGAAGGCGCCGGCGCCACCGATCGCCGAGGTGGGGAAGGTGACCGAGAGGACCAGGAAGCCGTCGGCGTCCTTGGTGAGGCTCGGCTGCTGGGAGACCGTCGGGGCAACACCCGCGTCGTAGAGCTGGCACGTGGTGGTGCTCGGGCCGACGGGTCTCAGCTTGGCGTCGAAGGTGTTCGATGCGGATCCGCCGTCGACCGACAGTGCGTAGTCGGCGCGCCCGTTGCGGTCGACGTCCAGAAAGGCGAACGCGACGAAGTTCGAGCTGTACTCCACGCGCATGACCGCTGTGACCTCCGTGCCGGAGGTGTGCCACTCGACGGCGCGCAGGTCGGACTGGCCCTGGCTGCCGGATGCGTACGCATCGTCGGGATCCGCGGTGACCTGGTCAGCCGCGCCTGCCGGCGACGCGGCGAGCAGCAGGACGGCCAGCGCAGCGCCGAGGGGCGCCCGGAGTCGCATGGGCGACGACATTAACGGGGGCGCCGGGGGGCGGCAACCTCGGCGCCGACGAGGTCCGCCGTCCTGGTGGCGGCACGCGCGGACCCACCGCCTCGCGTGGCCGCGCGCGCCGCCATCGGTGTGGGCTCGCAGTGGCTGTTTCGTCGCGGCGGTGGTGCGGCTACACCCCGAACCCGGTTCGCCGTCAGATCCGGCCCGGGCTCAGCACCCGCGGTGGATCCACCACGGGGGCCGGACATTCTGAACCCGGTTCTGCGGCGCCTCGACGCCGCGGCCCCCCCCGGTCCAGCGGCGCTCAAGACCCCGGCCCCGGCGACCGATATCGAGGGGGTGCCTCCGACGACCGAGCAGGGCAGCACCGTCGCCTCCGCCGGCGTCGCGGAGAGCTACCGCGAGACGGCGATCGCCGCGGGCGCGCTGACGACCGGGCCGTTCCTCCGGGAGGCACTGCGTCACCTCGCGCGCCTGTCGGCGGCTGAGGCGAGCTCGATCCTCCTCGTCGACGGCGACCGGTTGCGCCACGGTGCGGCCTCCGGGCTGCCCGCGACGTACACCGCCGCCATCGACGGCCTGACGATCTCGCCGACCACGGGGACCTGCGGCGTGGCCGCGGCCACCGGCCACCCCCGCGTCACCCCGGACATCCGCGAGGACCCGAACTGGACCGGCTTCAAGGTGATCGCCGAGGCCGCGAACCTCCGCTCTTGCTGGTCCGTCCCGATCATGACGCCCGACGGACGCGTCCTGGGGACGTTCGCGACGTACGCGTCGACCCCGGGGGAGCCGGCGTCGGACGACCTGCGCGCCGTCCTGGAGTACGCGCCGATCGTCGCGCTCGGCCTCGAGAGCATCCGCCACCAGGCCGAGCTCGCCCGGAGCTCCGAGTCCATCGTCCTCGCGCTGACCTCTGCGCTGGACAGCCGCGACGAGTACACCGCCTCGCACTCCTCGCAGACCGCGGCGCTGGCGGCGCGCGTCGGCGCGCGGCTGGGGCTCGACCCCCTGGCGCTCGAGTCCCTCTCGCGGACGGCCGTCCTCCACGACATCGGCAAGCTCGGCATCTCGAGCGAGATCCTCGGCAAGCCCGGGCCGCTCGACGCCGAGCAGTGGCGGACGATGCGCCGCCATCCCATCATCGGCGAGCGGATCCTCGCGCGCGTCCCGTTCCTCGAGGACGTCGCCCGCGCGGTGCGCCACGAGCACGAGCGCTGGGACGGCACGGGCTACCCCGACGGCATCGGCGGCGAGAGGATCCCATTGGCCAGCCGGATCGTTCTCGTCTGCGACAGCTACCACGCGATGACGTCCGACCGGCCCTACCGCGCCGCCATGGCACCGGAGGTCGCTCTCGGCGAGCTCCGCGACAACGCGGGCTCGCAGTTCGACCCCACGGTGGTCTCAGCGCTCCTGGCCGAGCTCGGCGCCCCGGGGCCGGAGCCGCAGCCCGCCGCGCACCTCGCACGCGTACAGGCCCGCGGCCACGCGCTCGGGGCGGTCGCGGACCAGCTCGGCGCCGCGGACGTCTTCGTCTTCCGTCCGACCGGCGGGGACCGCTGGACGCACATCGACGGCCTCGGGCGCGGGTGCGGCTGGGCGGGCAACGTCGAGGTGCACACGGGGCAGGAGGCTCATCTCCTACAGGTGCTCGAGAACGGCGGACCCGTCCGGCTCGACGCGCCCGATCCGGTCCGGGTCCTGGGGCCCTACTACGCGCGCGCAGCGGTGCTGGTGCGCGCGTCGGGGGGCGAGGTCGTCGTCTTCGGCTCCGGTACGGGATCCCTGGCCGCGCTGGACGGCGAGCGCCTGGCCGAGCTCGCTCACCGGGCGGCGCGCGCCGTCGGGGACGTCCCTTCCGCGAAGGTCCTGGAGGACGAGCTCGAGGTGCTCGACGCCGTTCGCGCGGTGACGACGGTGGCCGCCGACGCGCTCGCCGCGGCGCTCGCGTCGATGTCGGAGTGCGCTGCCACCGCGCTCTCGTGCGAGTTCGCCGCGATGGTCGCGGCCCCCGGACCAGGGCGCGAGCCCGTGATCGGACGGGCCGCTCCCGGGTGGGCCCCGTCCGACGAGCGTGTCCTCCACGCGGCGATGGCCGGGCTCTTGGCGCGGTCCGCCGAGCTTCCGCTGCTCGCCCAGGACACGAGCACGCCGGGCCATCGCC
>JACDAP010000354.1 GCA_013695395.1 Solirubrobacterales bacterium | reverse complement strand
TCGAACGGGTGAGCATCGGTGGCGGTGTGGCGGCCAACGGCGCGCTCCGGCGGCGCCTCGCCGGCGTCGCGGCGCGCGTGCACGTCCCGCCGCGGGCGCTCTGCACCGACAACGCCGCCATGATCGGCGCGGCGGCGCTCCATGGCCCCTGGCTCGCCCCAGGGCAGTACGAGTCGCTCGACGCCTACCCGACGGGGCGCCATGACCTCTGAGATCGTCCTCTGGGGGCGCCCGGGCTGCCATCTCTGCGGCGAGGCCCGCGCCGCTCTCGAGGACGTCCGTCGCCGCTACCCGTTCACGTTGGTCGAGCGCGACATCGAGGCCGACGACACCACGTTCAAGGCCTACCTGGAGCGGATCCCGGTGATCGTGCTCGACGGTGAGGAGCTCTACGACTTCTTCGTCGACGTCGAGGATCTCGAGCGGCGCCTGGCCGCTGAGTAGGGTTTTGCCGACGTGAGCACCGATCCCCTCAACCCGCCCCCGACGTTCACCGACGGCTCCACGCCGGAGCGGCTCTCGCTCGGCGTGGCGGCCCGGCTCTCCCGCTACCTCCAGGTGCTCACGCAGGCGAAGAAGATGGGCAAGGAGACGATCTCCTCGCAGGAGCTCTCCGACTACACCCACGTCAACTCGACGCAGATCCGGCGCGACCTCTCGGGCTTCGGCAAGTTCGGCAAGCGGGGCGTCGGCTACAACGTCGAGGCGCTCGTCTCCCAGATCCGCAAGATCCTCCGGACCGCGGGCCAGAACAACATCGTGCTCTTCGGCGCGGGCCACCTGGGCCGGGCGATCGCGGGCTCGGACATCTTCGCCGACCACGGCTTCCGCGTCGTGGCGATCTTCGACTCCGACCCCGAGAAGATCGGCACGCCGGTAGGCCCGCAGACCGTCCGTGCGCCCGCGGATCTGACGAGCGTCGTCGAGGAGGAGGACGTCGTCGTCGGCGTGCTCGCCGTGCCCTCGTCGGCCGCCCAGGGCCTGGCCGACGACCTCGTCGCGGCGGGCGTGCGGATCATCTTCAACTACTCCGACGTCCTGCTCGACGTGCCGCCCGAGGTGACCGTGCACACCTCGAGCCCCGCGGTCGACCTGCTCTACGCGCTTTACTTCTACCTGACGTGATCGACCCCCTCGACCAGGCCGAGGCCACCTTCGCGGCCTCGGTCGACGGCACCGTGGGCATCGAGGAGGAGTTCGCCATCCTCGACCCGGCCACGCTTGACCTCGCCCCTCGGTTCGAGGAGCTCTCGGGCGCCGCGAGCCCGTTCCTCCGTGAGCACATCACCGGCGAGCTCATCGCCAGCGAGATCGAGATCGTCTCCGGGCGGGGGGAGACGCTGGAGGCCGCGCTGGCCCAGCAGCGGGAGGCGCGGCACGCGCTCTTCGCCCACGTCGGCACACACGGCGTCCGCCTCGGAGCGACCGCCACGCACCCGTGGGCCGACTATCGCGAACAACCGAACATCGACACCGAGCACTACCGGCGCGTGGTCGACGGGCTGCAGTACGTCGCCCGGCGCAACAACACGTTCTCGCTCCACGTCCACGTCGGCATCCAGGGCGCCGACCGGGCGATCCAGGTCTGCGACCGCCTGCGGGCCGTGCTCCCGCTCCTGCTGGCGGTCAGCGCGAACTCGCCGTACCTCGACGCCCGCGACGCGGGCCTGCACTCCGCGCGCACACAGTCGTTCACCAAGAGCTTCCCGCGCTGCGGCATCCCGGACGCCTACGGGTCGTGGGCCGCCTACGCCGACTACGTCGGCTTCCTGCAGCGCACACGCTCGATCGTTGAGTACACGCAGGTCTGGTGGTCGGTGCGGCCTCATTTCTCCTTCGGCACCGTCGAGGTCCGCATCTGCGACGCGCAGAGCACCGCCCAGGAGTCCGACGCGCTCTCCGCGCTCATCACGGCCTGCGTCCTGCAGGCGGCCCACGACCTCGACGCGGGGCTCCCCGATCCGAACGAGCCGCACCGGCTGATCGAGGAGAACATGTGGCGGGCGATCCGCCACGGCCTCGACGGGGAGCTCCTCGACCTTGCGAGCGGCGACGCCTTTCCGGCTCGCGCCGCGATCGACCGGCTGCTGGCCTGGAGCGACCCCGCCCGCGCCCACCATACGATCGCCGAGCCCCACTTCCCCGCGCAGAACGGCGCCCAGCGCCAGCGACGCATGATCGAGGCGGGCGCGGACCTGCCCGAGGTGTACGCCGCCGCCGTTCAGGAGACCCATTCCACGTACGCAGACTCCGACCAGGAAGCGAGCGCAGCATGAGCCAACAGGATCCCCAGGCCGAAGGTCCCCCGCCCACCGAGGAGGAGCTCCGGGCCGCCTACGAGGCGCAGCTCAAGGAGTTGAAGGTCGAGGACGTGATGGTGCAGACCGTCGTCTCGCTCCTGAACCTCGGCGGCCGCAAGGCCGGCCTCGCGCCGGGCACCGAGGACGAGCGCGATCTCGACCAGGTCGCCCTGGCCGTCGAGGGCGCCCGTCGCCTGCTCCCGTTCGTCGAGGAGCTCCTCGGCCCGGACGCCGCCCAGCTCAAGGAGGCGCTCTCCCAGCTGCAGATGGCCTACGTGCAGCTCGGCGGGACCGGTGGAACGGGTGTGCCGGCCGACAGC
>JACDAP010000336.1 GCA_013695395.1 Solirubrobacterales bacterium | reverse complement strand
GGTGGCGCCCTGCTCCCACCCGGGTCACGCGATCATCGTCGTCGAAGGGGTCAACGCGATCATCGAGACCGGCAAGGTCCGCGTGCGGCCTGACATGCCGCCGCAGATGTGCGCCTATTGCGCGCCTGGAACGACGAAACCCCCGCGTTAGCAGGGGTCTCGTGAAGCGGGATACGGGAATCGAACCCGTCTCTCGAGCTTGGGAAGCTCACGTTCTACCGATGAACTAATCCCGCGAAGGAGACGCATCCTAGCCGACCCGACCGGCGGTGTGGCGAGCCATCGCCTCTACCCTGTGGGGCACCCGTGAAGCGCTCCCCCGTCCCTACCACGGTCCTCGTCGCCGCCGTCGCGCTGGTCGCCCTGCTGGTCTACGGCGTCGTGCAGCAGCAGGCCGGGATCGGCTCCGATCGGCTCGATCGTGCCGTGCAGCGCGGGGAGCGCCCCGCCGCGCCGGCGCGCGAGGTGGTGCGGCCCGGCATCGACGCGGGGGTGCGGCGCCGCCTGGCAGACCTCGAGGGGCGGGTCGTCGTCGTGAACTTCTGGGCGTCGTGGTGCCTGCCGTGCAAGCGGGAGGCACCCGTGCTCAACCGGGCGCAGGCTGCGCTCGAGGGCGCGGGCGACGGGACCGTGGTCGGCGTGACCTACCACGACGCCGCCGATGCGTCACGGGCGTTCGCGGCGGACAACGGCTTCGCCTTCCCGACGGTGCGCGACCCGGACGACACGCTCTTCGGCGCGTACGGCAACTTCGGCATCCCCGAGACCTTCGTGCTCGACCGGGCGGGGCGGATCGTCGACCTGCGCCGCGGCGAGATCGACCAGGCGTTCCTCGACGGCGCCATCGCGAAGGCGCGGGCGGCGTCGTGAGCCGGCATGCCGGAGCGCTGGCGGCGCTGCTCGTGGCCCTGCTCATGGCGGCGGCACCCGTCCAGGCGATCGACCCGGCCGCGCGCGGCGAGGCGTTCAACCGCATCGAGAAGAAGACGATGTGCATCGAGTGCAACGTCCCGCTGAACATCGCCGAGGCCGCCCAGGCCGACGCAACGCGGGCGCAGATCCGGCTCCTGCTCGACCGCGGGCTGGACGACCAGCAGGTGCTCGACCAGCTCGTCGAGGACTTCGGACCCAACGTCCTCGCCACGCCGAAGGCCGAGGGCTTCAACGTGCTCGCCTTCGTCGTGCCGGTAGCCGCGCTGGGCGCGCTGCTGGCCGTCGGGCTCGTGCTCCTGCCGCGGTGGCGGCGCAATCGGCGGGACGGAGGCGACGAGGACCGGACCGGCGCCCCGGACGACGGCTCCGGCCCCACGCGCGCCGAGCACGAGCGGCTCGACGCCGAGCTCGCCCGGTACGGCGCGTGAGCGTCTCGCCCGGTACGGCGCGCCTGCGATGAGTGTCCTCGCCGCCTCGCTGAACCCCACCGTCTTCGCCGCCTTCACCGCCGGGCTGCTCTCGTTCGTCTCCCCCTGCGTGCTGCCGCTCGTACCCGGCTACCTGGGTGCGGTCAGCGGGCTCAATCCCGGGGTCACGCGCGAGGAGCAGGGGCAGAGCCTGCCGGCCGTCTTCTGGCCGGCACTGACGTTCTGCCTCTCCTTCACGGTCATCTTCGTCGCGCTCGGGATGTTCGCGACCGGGATCGGCGCGCCGCTCGCCGACAACCGGGACATCCTCAACAAGGTCGCCGGCGCCTTCCTCGTGCTCTTCGGCGCCCTGCTGATCCTGAGCCGCTTCACGAACCTCGTCTCGCGCGAGTTCCGCCCGGAAGGGCTGATCGAGCGAGCGGGCACCGGCGGGCCGCTCGTCGCGGGAGCGGCCTTCGCGATCGCCTGGACCCCGTGCACCGGGCCGATCCTCGGGGCGATCCTGGCCACCGCCGCGCAGAAGGACGGCGTCGGTGGGGGCGCGTTCCTGCTGCTCTCCTACTCGGCGGGCCTCGCCGTGCCCTTCCTGCTCTCCGCCGTGGCCTTCGACCGCTTCGCCACCGGGTTCCGTTGGATGCGCGACCACTACACCGTGATCACCGTCGTCTCCGGGGTGCTGCTGATCGCGGTCGGCGTCTTGGTGTTCAACGACGACATGACCCGGCTGGCCGCCGAAGCCCGCAACGGGCTCGACGCCACCGGGATCGACTTCTCCTTCTTCGAGCGCTGAGCGGCGCACCACACGCGCGTCCCGCGAGAACGCGGATGTGGGCACGTGAACCCCGGATCCGCCTTCTCGCGGTGGAGCTGTGGCACAGGCCGGCGGCTACATCTCGTCGGGCGCGCTGACGCCGAGCACCCCGAGGGCGGAGGCGAGCGTCGTCCGGGTCGCCTCGCAGACCGCGACGCGGAACGCCTCGCTCGGCTCCCCCCGGACCTTGCAGTCGCGGTAGAACGCCGCGGAGGCCTGGGCGAGCTCGAGCGCGTACGTCGCGACGCGGTGGGGCGCGCGGCGGGCCGCCGCCTCGGCGACCTCCTCCGGCCAGGCGAGCACCGCGCGGATCATCGCCCGCTCGCTCGGGTGGAGCGGCTCGGCGGGCAGGGTCGGGTCGGCAGCCGCCGTCGCCTCGCGGAGGATCCGCGCGAGCCGGGCGTGCGCGTACTGGACGTAGTAGACGGGGTTCTCGCTCGACTCCTGCCTCGCGACGACGATGTCGATGTCGATCGTCGTGTCGTGGGAGCGCTGGAGCAGATACCAGCGGGCGGCGTCGATGCCGATGAGGTCCACGAGGTCATCGACGGTGACGAAGTCGCCCGCTCGCTTGGACATCTTCACGGGGACGCCGTCCTCGGAGAGCGAGACGAGCTGCATGATCAGCATCTCGAAGTCCTCCTTCGCGCCGCCGAGGGCCTGGAAGGCGGCGTGCATCCGCGGCACGTAGCCGTGGTGGTCAGCGCCCCAGACGTCGAGCAGGAGATCGAAGCCGCGCTCGCGCTTGTCTTGGTGGTAGGCGATGTCCGAGGCGAAGTAGGTGTGCTCGCCGGTGGCTCGCTCGATCACGCGGGGCTTCTCGTCCCCGAACTCCGGTGTGTTCAGCCACAGCGCACCCTCCTCACGGAAGGTCCGGCCCTGCTCGGCCAGCACCTCGAAGGCGTGCTCGACCTTCAGCTCGTCGTGCAGCTGCTTCTCCGAGTACCAGGTGTCGAAGACGACCCCGAAGCGCTCGAGCGAGGCCCGCGCGCTCTCCACCATCAGCGCGACCGCTCGGGCGGAGAGCTCGGGGAGTGGGAGGGCGGGGGCATCCGGGATCTGCGCCGCGAGCTCCACGACGTAGTCGCCCTGGTACCCGTCCTCGGGGGGCTCCTCGCCGCGCGTCCGGGCCTGCACCGACTCCCCCAGCTTCACGATCTGCGAGCCGTAGTCGTTCACGTAGAACTCGCGGTGCACCGTGTGCCCGGCCAGCTCGAGGCAGCTCGCCAGAGCATCCCCGTACGCCGCGTTCCGGGCCCCGCCGACGTGGACCGGACCGGTCGGGTTGGCGGAGACGAACTCGACGTTGACGTTCCGCGCGGGCGAGGCGACGGAGCGTCCCCAGTCCGAGCCCTCCGAGCCGACGCCCGCGAGCGCGCCGGCGTGCCAGGCGTCGGACAGCACGAGGTTGAGGAACCCGGGGCCGGCGATCTCCGTCCGCTCGAGCCCCTCCCCCAGCCGCTCGGCCAACGCGGCCGCGAGGTCGGACGCGATGTCCCGCGGCGGGCGCTTCAGCGACTTCGTGAGCAGCATCGCCGCGTTCGTGGCGTAGTCGCCGTGGTCGGCGTGCTTCGGACGCTCGAGGGTCGGCGGTGCCTTC
>JACDAP010000332.1 GCA_013695395.1 Solirubrobacterales bacterium | reverse complement strand
GTTGAGGTCCACGAACGCGCCGAAGTCGACGATGTTCGAGATCTGGCCCTCGACGATCATGCCCGGCTGCAGCTGGTCGAGGATCTCCTGGCGCTGCTCCTTGCGCTCCTCCTCCAGCACGGCGCGGCGCGAGAGCACCACGTTGTTGCGGGAGCGGTTGAGCTCGATGACCTTGCACTCGATCTTCGTGCTCATGTACTGGTCGAGGTCCGGGACGCGGCGGATGTCGACGAGCGAGGCGGGCAGGAAGCCGCGGACCCCGAGGTCGATGATCAGGCCGCCCTTGACGACCTCGATGACGAGGCCCTCGACGGGCTCGCCGCTCTCGGCGGCGGCCTCGATGCGGCGCCAGGCCTTCTCGAAGCGGGCACGCTTCTTGGAGACGATCAGGCGGCCGTCCTGATCCTCCTTGGTGAGGACGAGGGCGTCGATCTCCTCGCCGATCTCGACCTCGTCGTGCGGGTCGGTGTTCTTGCGGATCGACAGCTCGTTGGAGGGGATGACCCCCTCGCTCTTGTAGCCGATATCGACCAGGACCTCGTCCTTGTCGATGCGGACGACGATGCCCGAGACGACCTCGCCCTCCTCGAACAGCGAGAAGGTCGCGTCGTAGTTGGGGACGATCTGTCCGTCGATCTCAAGCAGCAGACCGTTCGAACCTTCGACGACCTTGGCTTCTGGGGTAGTTGTGATGGTGGTCATTAGTCCGTCGAGACTAGCGCGCAGAACCGGGCCGATGCGGGCTCCCCCGCGTTCATAGACTGCGATGCCATGCCGGTTCGAGCGACCAAGCGCGGCGATGAGCGCACCCCCCTGAGCGGCGCGTACGACGTCCTGATCTGCGGCGCCTCGTTCGCGGGCCTCACCATCGCGCGGGAGTTGCAGGGTTCGGGCAAGCGCGTTCTCCTCCTGGACCGGTACGAGATCGGGGAGCGGCAGACCTCGGCCTGCGCCGCCCCCACCGAGTGGCTCGTGAACCTCGGCCTGGAAGCGTCGATCGTCCAGAGCTTCGCCCACCTGGTCATGCACCGGCCGGCCAAGACGTACCGCTGGAAGCTCCCGTTCACGTTCTCGACCTTCGATTACCGGCACCTCTGCGCGCTGCTCCGCGAGCAGGGCGACGAGACCGAGTTCGAGACGGCGAAGATCGAGGGGCGCACCGGCTTCACCGTGCACACCGACCGCGGGGACGTCTCCGCGCCGCTGATCGTCGACGCGATGGGCTGGCGCCGCACGCTCTCCAACGCGCCGGACGCCATCCAGCCGCCGAACGCGCGCCTCTCGCGCGGGCTCGAGGTCCATCCGCCGGCCACCGGCGAGGACCTCGAGCTCTGGCTCGACAAGAAGTACGTGCCCCGGGGCTACGGATGGGCCTTCCCGGCCGGGGACGAGGTCCGCATCGGGCTCGGCTCGTTCGACCCGCGCAAGCACGTCAAGAAGGAGACCGTCGAGCTGACCCGGGACCTCGGCCTGGAGCCAAACGAGTACCAGGGCAACTGGATCCCGCACGAGCTGCGCGACGCGACCGAGGACGGGATCTTCTTCGTCGGCGACTCTGCCGGCCACTGCCTGCCGCTCTCCGCGGAGGGCATCCGCACTGCCTTCTACTTCGGCCTGTGTGCCGGGCGGGAGATCCGCATGGCGCTCGAGGGGCGCCAGAGCCGGGAGCAGGCGCTCGAGCGCTACGACGCGTTCTCCGAGGAGACCCGCTGGAAGTTCCGCTGGATGCTCAGGACCCAGACCTGGGTCGGGCGCTGCAACCACCTGCCGCTGCTCGACACGGTGCTCGACGCGATGAGCAGCCAGAAGCTCATCGAGTGGAGCTTCACGCACTACTTCAAGATCGCCGACCCGGCGTACGCGCTGGAGGGCTCGAGGCCCGCGCCGACCCACGAGCTCACCCCCGCCTGAGCCCCCGCGCCGGTCAGTACGCGTCGAGCGCCCCGCTGGGCGCAAGCGCTCGCCGCGCCCCGCTGGGCGCAAGCGCTCGCCGCGGCTCGGGTGCTGAGCGCGGATACACGCCCGACTGGTGGACGCTCATCCGCGCTCACCGTC
>JACDAP010000328.1 GCA_013695395.1 Solirubrobacterales bacterium | reverse complement strand
CATGTTCGGAAGTCCGTCGAGCCTTTGACCGAGAACGCGCTGCGAGGGAGAACGACCCCGAGCCCGCCGCCCTTGCGAAGTTGGCGATCGCGTTCCCGAAGAGCCCGCCGTCCCAGATCAGCTCCTCCGCGCTCGCCACCCCGACCAGCGCGTTCCCGCGCTGCACGTTGTGGTCGAGGTAGGCCAGCGAGAGGCCGGGGACGAATGTCGTCAGCCAGAGGGAGACCTTGGCGATCTCCACGCCCATCGCGGACAGGTCCACGCCGTGGACGCAGCGCTTGAGGACGAGGCGCTTGAGCAGCGCGGTGTCCTCGATACCCGCCCCGAACGAGCCGGCGCGGGCGCGGAGCGCCTCGAGCTGCTCGGCCACCCCGGGCAGGGCCAGCTCTCCGAGCAGTTGGGCGATGCGGTCCGCGAGCTCGTCGACGACCTCGACGAGGAAGTGCGCACTCCCGCAGGCCGGGTCGAGGACGTGGAAGTCGAAGAGCTTGCGGGCGGCCGCGGCCGGGTCGCTCGTGGCGAGCTCGCGGACCTGCTGCAGGTGACGGTCGAAGGCCGGTCCCACCGCGCCGCGGACCAGATGGCGGACCAGTTCGGTACGCGTGTAGTAGACGCCTCCGCCCTTGCGGCCACCCTCGTCGGTCAGCCACAGCAGGTCGCCCTTGGCGACGTCGGGGGCATCCTCGTCCGGCGCGACGTAGCGGTCCGCTCGTGCGTCGTAGGCGAAGTCGCGGTCGGCGACCGAGAGCCGGAGGGAGAGCAGGCCCTCGTAGACGTAGCCGAGGTGACCGATCTCCAAGCCGGAGAAGTCGACGCCGGTCTCCGGATTCTCCGCGTCGCGGGCGAGGGCGATCAGCGCCGGGCCGAGCGCGGCGTCGGAGATCGCGGCATCCTCGAGCACGGCGGCGCCGGCGACCCGGTCCTTCGCGAAGAGGTCCCCGTTGTAGGCCGGTAGCTCCCAGGCGTTGTGGCCGGTCCGCATGCGCCGCACGAGCGCGAGTACGTCCTCCCACAGCGCGGTGGAGGCCGGGTCGGCCACGTCGCGCTCCTCGTGTGCGCGCGCCGCGGTGCGGGTCAGCGAGCGCTCGCGGTAGGTGGGGTTGGCCATCGGCAGATGGCCGCTGCTCTCGGCGTACAAGAGGAAGAGCGCACGGAAGACGAACAGGAGCGCCGCCGCTTCCAGCTCCTGGCGTGTGTCGTCGTCGGCGAGATCGCGGCCCTCCGCTCGGGCCCAGCGCCCCAGCTCGACCCCGAGGACGGGCAGCACGTTCTCCCGCAGGACCCGATCGAGGCGCTTGCGCAGCTGCTGGCCGTAGTCCCGGGCCTCCGCCAGCAGCTCGATGAACCCGCCGTCGGCCAGATACGCGGGCGCGAGCAGGCCGAGCAGCGTGCGGCGGTCGGGCTCGAGCGCCGCCGCGTCGAGCTCGAGGTAGCGCGTCGCCGCCCCGGCCTCCTCCGGGCCGGCCGAGAGCAGGCGCAGCCTCGTGCCTGCTGCCAGGAGGCCGTACGGGGCGCCGTGGGCGCGGCAGTCGGCCAGGAGCGCGCCCTCGGGCAGGCGGCCCTCCTCGTCCAGGCGGGCGAAGAGCCACGCCTGGGCACGGGGGTGGACGACGATCGTCGGCTGCCCGTCGGCTCGGCCGAGGTACCCCTGTGGCTTGAGCGCCTCGAACGTGTATCCGAGATCGCTCAGCAGCTCGCGCCAGCCGCTGCGGCTCACGCCCTCGACCGCCGCGCTCAGCGACGGCCAGCGGGGTGAGTCGGGGAGGCGCTCGTCGAACAGATGCTCGGTCCCGAGGCCGCGGACCTTCAGCCCGGCGATGCGCTCGGTGTCAAGGCGGTCGAGCTCCTCGGCGAGCATTCGGACGGCCTGGAGGCGGCGCACGCTGAGCGTCTTCTCGACTACACCGAGGACGGCGTCCGCGCGGACGCGACGCAAGGACCCTTCGCGTTGCGGGCCGAGGATGCGGACGAAGCCCGGCTGCTCGGGGTCGTCGCCGAAGAGCACGAGTGGTGTCGCCCCGCCACGGTGCCGGTGTTTGTAGGCGCTGCGGAGCTTGGGTTCGTCGATCGCTCCCGAACGGGCGTACTTCACCTGGTTGAGCAGGCGGCTGGCGAGGATCGAGGTCCCGTCGGCGCCGGCGTCCTGGCTGCCGGGGAGCGCGGCCAGCCCGGCGAGCAGCTCGGCGGCGTTCACCGCGCGGAGGAGGGGACGGAGCGCACGGCGCGAGGCTAGCGGAGGGTGCGGCGGTGTCCTGAGCACGACGCGCTCGACGCTACGACCGGAGGTGCGCGCGTGTCTGCACGCACATGTCACGAACCTGCGGAGGATCGGCCAACGGCTGCGCATCCTTGCCATCCCGCCTGTCTGGCACGATGGCGCGATGCTCGAGCCGCACGTCACGATCAAGGTCCGCGACGACGGTCCGCTGAAGATCACCGGACCGGTCGTGCTGACCGATGCGGACGGCGCGGCGTTCACGCTGCCCGACGGTCCGATCGCGCTCTGTCGATGCGGCCGCTCGGCGGACAAGCCGTTCTGCGACGGTTCGCATCGCGACGCCTTCGTCGACGCCGGGCGGGCGCGGTGAGCCGCGAGGAGCTCCAGCCCGGCACCCGTGCGCTGCACGCTGGGCTCGCCCCGGTGGCCGACGGCAACCCGTTCCTGGCCGGCCCGACCTTCGCGGCCCCGTTCCACCTGAGCGGGGAGGGCGATCCGTCCGGCTACGCCCGCTACGAGCACCCGACCTCGCAGGCCTACGAGGCGGCGCTCGCCGTGCTGGAGGGCGGACCGGCCCTGGCCTTCGCCTCCGGGATGGCAGCCACCAGCGCGGTGCTGCTCTCGCTGCTCACACCGGGTGACACGGTCGTCGTGCCGTCGGACGCCTACCCGGGCGTGCGGGACATCGCCGAGAAGTTCCTCGGGCCGCGGGGCATCGAGGTGCGGCTGGTTCCCACCGACGACCGCGCGATCCGCGCGGCGCTTCCGGGGGCGAGCCTCGTCTGGGTGGAGAGCCCGTCGAACCCGGCCCTGGACGTGCTCGATCTCACGGCCCTGGCCGCCGAGGTCCACGCGGCCGGCGCCCGTCTCGTGGTCGATAACACGCTCGCCACGCCGTACCTGCAGCGACCGCTCGAGCAAGGCGCCGACCTCGTGATGGCGAGCGGCACGAAGGCGCTCACCGGGCACTCCGACGTCATCATCGGCCACGTCGCGGGCCGCGACGCGGAGACCCTCGCGCCGATCCGGGAGTGGCGCGGTCTGCACGGGGCGATCGCCGGGCCGATGGAGACCTGGCTGGCTCACCGGTCGCTCGCGACCCTGGGGGTGCGGGTCGAGCGCCAGCAGGCGAACGCCCAGGCGCTGCGCGACCTGCTCGCGGAGCGGATCGACCTCGTGCACGACGTCCGCTGGCCGCGGCTGGGTGGCGTGCTGGGCTTCACCCTCCCGAGCGCGGCGCACGCGGAGCGCTTCCTGGCCGCCTGCGGGCTCGTGGTGAACGCGACCTCGTTCGGGGGCGTCCACGCGAGTGCCGAGCGGCGTGGTCGCTGGGGGACCGACGACGTCGCTCCCGGCTGGATCCGGTTCTCCTGCGGAATCGAGGACACCGTCGACCTCGTGGCCGACGTGGCGCGCGCGCTCGACGCCTGCGGCTGACGCTTCTTCCGTCCGGGGGGCGAACTAGCGTTCGCATCATGGCTCGTCCGACCGTCACCTTCGTCTGCTCCGAATGTGCCCACACGGAGCCGCGCTGGATGGGCCAGTGCCCAGGCTGCGGGGGCTGGAGCACGTTGGTCGAGGAGCGCGTGGCCCCCGCCGCGGGCGGCCGCGGAGCGAAGGGCGCGGTGGCCCGCGGAGGCGGTGCGGCCGGCCGCGTCGTGCCGCTCCGGGATGTCCAGACGGCCCGGGTCCCGCGCCTGACGACCGGCATCGGCGAGCTGGACCGGGTGCTCGGGGGTGGGATCGTCCCGGGCTCGCTCGTGCTGCTCGGCGGCTCGCCGGGCATCGGGAAGTCGACGCTCACCAACATGGCGATGGGGCATCTTGCGGCGGGCGGGCGCACCACGCTCTACGTCTCCGGCGAGGAGTCCACGCAGCAGATCCGCCTGCGGGCCGAGCGCCTGGAGACCGACGCCTGTCGCGCGCTCGACGTGCCCGTGCTCGCCGAGACCGACCTCGAGACCGTGCTCGCCACGATGGAGGCCCTGAAGCCCGACGTCATGGTCGTGGACTCCGTGCAGACGCTCCACGCGGCCGAGCTCAGCGGGGCGCCCGGATCGGTGGGCCAGGTCCGGGAAGTCGCGGCGCGGATCATGCAGGTCGCCAAGGCCGCCTCGGTCGCGGTGATCCTTGTCGGTCACGTCACCAAGGAGGGTTCGCTCGCCGGCCCGCGGGTCCTCGAGCACCTCGTCGACTGCGTCCTGCAGTTCGAGGGCGAGCGGGAACGCACCTACCGGACGCTCCGGGCGCTCAAGAACCGCTTCGGCTCCACGAACGAGGCCGGGGTCTTCGAGATGCGCCAGGACGGCCTCGTCGAGGTGCTCGATGCCAGTGCCCGGTTCGTGGGGGAGGCGACGCGCAAGCCCGGCTCGGTGGTCCTCGCCTCGATGGAGGGCACACGGCCGCTGCTCGTCGAGGTGCAGGCACTCGTCTCGCCCTCCGAGCTCGTGCCGCCCCGCCGGGTCGTCAACGGGATCGATCGCAACCGCCTCGCGCTCGTGCTCGCCGTGCTCGGCCGCCACGCTGGGATCAGCTGCGGGAGCGCAGACGTGTTCGTCAACGTCGTCGGCGGTGTGCGGATCGACGAGCCGGGCGCCGACCTGGCC
>JACDAP010000298.1 GCA_013695395.1 Solirubrobacterales bacterium | reverse complement strand
GTGCGGCCGTGGTCGGCCGCTCGTTCCGCCAGGTGCCGGGCCTCGAAGCCGCGATCGCCCGGCGCCTTCCGCGCACGTACGTGGTCGACGGCTTGGGCGTGTACCTGCGCCGATGAGCCTTCCGCGCCGGCATCGCCGCCGACGGGGTCGGAGGACCTACGCTGGGCCGATGGACTCCCTCCCCACCTGGCCCGTGGCCGCAGGCTCGCTCGCACTCGGCTTCGCGGTCGCCCAGGCGACCGGGGTGCGGCCGCTCGGAGGTGTCGTCCTGGTGGCGGGCGCCGGCTGGTGCGCGCTGCGCTGGCGGGATGAGCGCGGCGTCGCGGTGGCCGCAGCGCTCCTGGCGATCTACCTGGGCGCGTTCGTCGCCTCGCATCTGATCGCCGACACACTGGGCACCTGGGGCGCCGTCGCGCTGGTCTGCGCGCTGGTCGGGCTGGCCGCCTGGGCGCTGGCCGATCGCACGTCGGGCGCCGTGCGTGCCACCATGTCGGCGTGAGCAACCTCGAGCCCCGTTCCGGAAACCGCGTCTCCCGCAAGGACCGGGAGGCCAAGGCCTTCCGCCTGATCGTTGCGGGGGGAACGTTCGGTGCGATCGCGGTCGTCGGGCTGCTGCTCGCGATCGTCGGCGTCGTCGGCGCCGGGATCCCGCTCCTCTCCGGTGTCGCGGCCGTGATCTGCCTCGTGCTCTTCCGGCGCTCCGTCGGGCAGTAGCGCAGCCCAGGGCGAACCACGGTCACCCAGCCGCACGGGCCACCCGCTCGGTGACTCGCGCTCCGACGACGATCGAAGACGGTCCCGGGCGGCGCGATCTCGCGTTGCCGCCATCCGACACTGTGTCGAACGCACAGACGCATTCTGTTGCAGTAGTTGACACGGAACGGTACGGTGTCCACATGGCGACGACAACCGCACTCGATGACACCGGGGCCGAGCTGGCTCCGGCGACCTGGACCGACCCCAAGCGCTACGCCTGGACGCTCGGCCTCCTGGTCCCCTTGCTCCCCTTCATGGCCTGGGGCCTCGTCGAGGCGACCGGCCTCGGCGTCTTCTGGTTCTTCGGCCCCGCGTTCGTCTTCGGCGTGATCCCGATCCTCGACCAGGCGATCGGCAAGGACGCGGCGAACCCGCCGGACTCGGTCATCCAGTGGCTCGAGCAGGACCGCTACTACCGCTGGTGCACCTACCTGTACCTGCCGCTCCAGTACGGGTCGCTCGTGCTGGCCTGCTGGCTGTGGGCCAGCGGCGACCTCGGGATCCTCGCCTCGATCGGTCTGGCGCTGACGGTCGGCTGCGTCTCCGGCATCGCCATCAACACCGCGCACGAGCTCGGCCACAAGCGCGCGAGCATGGAGCGCTGGCTCTCCAAGATCGCCCTCGCCCAGTCCGGCTACGGCCACTTCTTCATCGAGCACAACCGCGGCCATCACGTCCGCGTCGCGACCCCGGAGGACCCCGCGAGCTCGCGCCTGGGCGAGAGCTTCTGGGCCTTCCTGCCCCGGACCGTCAAGGGCTCGCTGACCTCGGCCTGGGAGCTCGAGGCCGCGCGCCTGAAGCGATCGGACTCCTCCCCCTGGACCTTCAAGAACGACATCCTCAACGCGTGGCTGATGACCGTCGTGCTCTTCGCGGTGCTGAGCGTCGCGTTCGGGCCCGTCGTCCTGCCGTACCTGATCGTCCAGGCGATCTTCGGCTTCTCGCTGCTCGAGGTCGTCAACTACCTCGAGCACTACGGGCTGCTCCGGGGCAAGCGCGAGGACGGCCGGTACGTGCGCACCGAGCCGCAGCACTCGTGGAACTCGAACAACATCGGCTCGAACGTGCTGCTCTACCACCTGCAGCGCCACTCCGATCACCACGCCCACCCGACCCGTCGCTTCCAGGCCCTGCGCCACTTCGACGAGGCGCCCGAGCTGCCCTCCGGTTACGCGACGATGATCGTGCTGGCCGTCTTCCCGCCGCTCTGGCGCCGGGTGATGGATCGCCGGGTCCTCGAGCACTACGCGGGTGATCCGGCGCTGGCGAACATCCAGCCGTCCAAGCGCGAGCGCGTCCTCGCGCGGTACGGAACCGCCTCGTGAGCGCCTACCGCTGCCCGGAGTGCGGGCTCACCTACGACGAGGAGCAGGGGATCCCGCGCGAGGGCTTCCCGCCCGGTACCGCCTGGAGCGCGGTCCCCGACGACTGGACGTGCCCGGACTGCGGCGTGGAGACCAAGCTGGACTTCGAGCCGGCGGGATGAGGCGGGCGGCCGGCGAATGAGCGTCGGCGCGCCGCCGCACTACGTTGGACGGGTGGCTGAGGCTCCCGTCCCCTACCCCGTCGCGGCCCGGGAGCTCCTGCGCTCGACGCTGCTCGACGCGATGCGCGAGCAGCTCAGGGAGCGCTCCTGGAGCGCAGTCACGATGGCCGAGATTGCCCGCGCCGCGGGGGTCAGCCGGCAGACGCTCTACAAGGCGTTCGGCTCCCGGCAGGAGTTCGCACAGGCCTACGTGCTGCGGGAGGTCGACCGCTTCCTCGAGGCCGTCGAGTCCGCGGTGCAGGCCCACCTCGACGAGCCCGCGGAGGCGCTCTCAGCGGCCTTCGGCGTGTTTCTCGCCGCCGCCGCCGAGGATCCGCTCGTGCGCGCCATCGTCTCCGGAGACGCCGACGCCGAGCTCCTCCCGCTCGTGACCACCCAGGGCCGGCCGGTGCTCGAGCACGCCACCGACCGGCTCGGCAGCTTCCTCCTGGCGGGCTGGCCGTCGATCGAGCCCGAGCAGGGTCGCCTGCTCGCGGAGTGCGTCGTACGCCTCGCGATCAGCTTCGCGGCGCTCCCGAGCAGCCCGTCGGGGATGGGGCCGGAGTCGATCACGACCCTGCTCGGGCCCTACGTCGAGTCCGTGCTCGGCTGACACTCGCCAGACCTGGTCAACCTGGCCAGGCGGTGATACCGTCGACGCATGGCCGACGCGATCAGCATCAGCGAGGCGAAGACGAACCTCTCGAAGCTCGTCGCCCGGGCCGAGCGTGGGGAGGATGTCGTGATACGCCGCGGTGCCACGGCCGTGGTCCGCCTGGTCCCCGTGTCCGACCCGCCCGCCCGCCCCCGCTCCCCCGTCGGGGCGCTCCGGGGTCGCATCGTGATCGCGGACGACGCCGACGAGCTCGGCCCCGAGTGGGATCCGTACCGCTGACCGAGCTCCTGCTCGACACGCACCCGCTGCTGTGGGCGCTCGCCGGTGACGGACGGCTCCCTGGCTGGCTGGCCGAGGAGATCGACGACGATCCGTCCCGATTCGGCATCAGCGACGTGTCGATCTGGGAGATCGCCATCAAGCGATCGACCGGGAGGCTCGAGATCCCGGACGACCTGCCCGAGATCGTCTCGGCACTCGGGTTCTCGCGGGTGCCGCTCGAGCGACGGCAGGCCTGGGCGGTGCGGGCGATGCCCCGCCATCACGGTGATCCGTTCGACCGCCTGCTCCTCTCGCAGGCGCAGGACCTCGGTGTCCCGCTCGTCAGCGCGGATGCGGCGTTCGGCCCGTACGGGGCCGACGTGCGCTGGTAGCGATCACGCCGCCGGGAACCGCTCCAGGATCCAGTCCGGGCCGACGTGCTCGCGACGGTACGAACGGCCGTTGACCGGCACGTAATCGCCGGTGCGCGGGTCCATCGGGAGGTCCCGCTCGATCGGATACCACTCGTTGTGGGTGGCGATCAGCACGTTGAGCGCGGACAGGTCCCAGGTCTGGGCGCGCTCCCGCCACGTGCGCGCGAACTCCTCGGGCGGGAGCTCCGCGCGCAGGCGGGCGTGGAC
>JACDAP010000296.1 GCA_013695395.1 Solirubrobacterales bacterium | reverse complement strand
GCCGACCACCGAGGCGATCGGCCCCACGAGCTTCGGGGAGAGCAGGGCCACGCCGAGGAACGTGACCGCGGCTCCGAGGCCGAGGAACAGCAGCGCGGAGGAGTCGCCGAGTCCGGCGAAGAGCCCGATGCCCATGCCCACCACCCCCAGCGCGGTGAGGGCGACCGCGATCGGAAACGCGCGGCGGGATGAGCGGGACTCGGGCAGCGCCACCCCCTCGCGGAGCGCGGCGACCGGCGGCACCCGCGTGGCCCGGAGCGCGGGCGCGATCGTCGCCACGAGCGTGACGAGCACCCCGACGAGCACCGACAGCCAGATCGTCCGCGCGTCGATCACGATGCCAGAGGAGGGCAGCTCGAACCCGACCGCCCCGAAGAGCGCCTTGAGACCGGCCGCGACCCCGACGCCGAGCACCAGCCCGACCACGCTGCCCAGCGCGCCCAGCACGAGACCCTCGGTGAGCACGGAGCGCAGCACCTGACGGCGGGAGGCGCCGAGCGTGCGCAGCAGCGCGAACTCCCGTGCCCGCTGCGCGACGGTGATCGAGAAGGTGTTGAAGATGATGAACGCACCCACGAACAGCGCGATCCCGGCGAAGGCGAGCAGCGCCGTGCGCAGGAAGCCGAGGTCGTCGCGGATGTCCGCCGTCTGGCTTGCGGCCTCCGCCTCGCCCGTGCGGACCTGGACGGTGTCCGGGAGGACGGCCTGCAGCCGCTCCACCACGACCTCCGGATCCGCCCCCTCCGCGGTCACCATGTCGATCTCGTCGAACTGCCCCACCTTGCCCGTGACCCGCTGAGCCTCGGCCAGGGTCATGAGCGCGACGGCCGCACCGCCGTAGGAGTCGACGCCTGCGACCTGCGTCAGGCCGCTGATCGTGTACGCCTTCTTCGGCGTGTCCGCCTGGATCTCGATCTTCTCACCGACCCGGAAGCCCTCGCGCTCGGCGCTGGCCTTGTCGATCGCCACCTCATCAGCGGTCGCGGGCCGGCTTCCCACGGCGTAGGAGAAGCCACCGAAGCGGTCATCGTCGAAGGCCGAGGCGATGAACTTCGGCCCCTGGGCTTCGAACGGCTCCCCGTCCTTGGCCAGGAACGTCCCGCCCTGGTCGAAGACGCCGCCCTCGACCTCGCTGACCCCCTCGACTCCTCGCGCGGTGGCCAGAAGCTCTGCCTCGAGCGGTGGGACGTCCCCGTTCTCGTTGATCTCGAGCGCGCGGTCGGGGGTGATGACCACGTCGGTCTTCGCGTAGGACGCGCTGAAGATCCGGTCGAACGACGAGTTGATCGTGTCGGTGAAGATGAAGGTGCCGCTGATCAGCGTGACGCCGAGCGCGACGGCCAGCGCGGTGAGCGCCAGGCGGGTCTTCCGGGCGAGCAGCCCGCGGAGCGCGACGCGGCGCATCAGGCGGCCGCCGGGGCGCCGTCTCGGACGATGCTGCCGTCCTCGAGCTCGACCAGGCGGTCGGCGTAGGCCGCGGCCTTGGGGTCGTGGGTGACCATGATGATGGTCTGCCCGAGCTCGTCGACGGAATGGCGCAGCAGCTCCATCACCTCCGTGGAGGTCTTGGAGTCGAGGTTGCCCGTGGGCTCGTCGGCGAAGATGACGGCGGGCTGGGAGGCCAGTGCCCGGGCCACGGCGACGCGCTGCTGCTGGCCGCCGGAGAGCTCGGCGGGCCGGTGGCCGAGGCGGTTGCGCAGCCCGACCGCGTCGATCAGCCGGTCGAGCCACGCGGGATCGGGGTCGCGGCCGGCGATCGAGAGCGGCAGCAGGATGTTCTCCTCGGCGCTGAGGACAGGCAGCAGGTTGAAGGACTGGAAGATGAAGCCGACCTTGTCGCGGCGCAGCTCGGTGAGCTCCTTGTCCCCGAGCGTCGAGAGCTCGGTTCCCGCGAGGTGGACGCTGCCGCTCGTCGGCTGGTCGAGGCCGGCCAGCAGGTGCATGAGGGTGGACTTGCCGGAGCCTGAGGGACCCATGATGGCCGCGAAGCGGCCTTCCTCGAAGGCGATGTCGACGCCGGCGAGGGCGTGGACGGTGGCCTCCCCTTCGCCGTAGGAACGTGCGAGGCCGGATGCGGTGACGATCATGCGCCCATCCTGGCGCACACCGGTTCCCGGTTCTGCCCGGAATGACCCCGAGCCGACCCCAGGACCGGCCTACACTGGTCGGGGTGTTCTCCCGGAGCCGCCCCAGCGACGAGGAGCCCGTCCGCGGCCTCGGCGGCGCCGCCGAGGAGCGCCGGGCGACCCGTTCGCGCGTGGTCGCCTCAGGAACCCTGGCTTGCCCGAGCTGTGACGTCCCGGTGAGCCCCGGCGGCCGCAGCCTCTCCCCCGCCGAGCCGATGCGCTGCCCGCTCTGCGACCACGCGGGTGTCGTCCGTGACTTCCTCTCCCTCGCGACCCCGGCCCGGCCGGCGCGGGTCCGCGTGGTGGTCTCGACGGGTGGCAGCCCGGTCGTTCGCGCGGACCGTCCGGCCGAGGGGACCTGAGCGGACTCTCGCCCGGTGCGGTCCTTGTCCGTGCTGTCGGTATCCCGCTATGCGGGATATCCGCAACACGGCTCGCTCGCGCCGATCGCCGGTTCGGCGCTACGCCCCGGCCGCTGCGGCGATCGCGGCGTAGGCGGCGGCCGGGTCATCCTTGCCGAAGATCGCCGAGCCCGCCACGAAGAGAGAGGCGCCCGCCTCGGCACACGGGCCCGCCGTCGATGCGTCGATGCCGCCGTCGACCTCGAGCTCCGCGTCGGGGCCGATGAGGTCGCGCACCCGGCGGATGCGCTCGAGCGAGGCGGGAATGAACGCCTGGCCGCCCCAGCCCGGGTTCACGGTCATCACCAGGGCGCAGTCGAGCTCGACCCCCTCGAGCGCGCCCACCGGCGTCCCCGGGTTGATCGCGAGGCCGGCCCTGCAGCCCGCGTCGCGAACCGCCTGGAGTGCGTAGTGGACGTGCGGCGTCGCCTCGGCGTGGACGGTGATCTGGCTCGCCCCGGCCGAGGCGAAGTCGGCCACCTGGCGCTCGGGGCGCTCGACCATCAGGTGAACGTCGAGCATCACGCCGAGATCGGCCAGGGCACTCACCACCTGCGGCCCCATCGAGAGCGGCGGCACGAAGTGCCCGTCCATGACGTCGACGTGGATGACCGAGGCGCCCGCGGCGACGATCTCCTCCACCTGGCCGCGCAGGCGACCGAAGTCGGCGGAGAGGATGCTCGGGGCGATGCGGGGGGCGGGCACCCCGGGAGTCTTGCAAGCTCAGGACTCGGCGAGCGTTCCCGTCGGCGATCGCGATCAGGACCAACCGCTCGCTCCGCCCGATGCCATCCCAGAGCGCCTGATGCGCGTCGCGGGTCTCTGCGGCCGCGCGCTCGAGCGATGCCGCGACCGCCCCATCGGCCGCGCTGCCTTCGGCAAGGATCTCGTAGAGGTGGTGGGCCAGCAGCATGATGCGCTGTGGGTGCCCGTGCGTGAACGCGAGCAGAAGGTCGAGGTCGTCTGGCACGGCGAGCCCGTCAGCGTGCAGTGCGGACTCGGCCTCGGCGGTGGTCTCGTCCCGCGGCAGGGCGGGCAGTTCGAACGGCCGTGCCTGCCCGTAGAACGGGCGCTCCTGATCGGCGAAGAGCGACCGCATCAGGACGGTTGGCTGCCGGCGAAGACGTAGGCGGCGGCCTCGCCGTGATGCTGGATGACCGAACGGATGAGCCCGTCGAGCCCATCGTCGGCCACGAGGAGATCCTGGAACTCGTCCAGGCATACGATCGTGAGCCCGCCGTCCTCGTCGTACAACGCCGCCGGGACTTCGAGGAGCTCCAGCAGCGCGGTCCGCGCCTCGTCCGCGCCGGGGCGTGCAGGTGCGGGTGCCATCTGCATCGACAGACCGGCCAGGCTCGCGCCGACCCCCCAAGCGGGTCGAGCAGCGCCGCGCTCGCCGCCCGACGCCGGCGGGTAGGAGGTCGTAGGCGGCCGCGACGCGAGCGGCCGCGTCTGCCACCGTCGCGACCTTCGGACAGGTCGACCCGTACCGCGCGATGCCCTTCGGCTCGCATCTCTGCGACATGCGCGTCGAGCAGGCTCGTCTTGCCGAAGCGCCGTGGAGCCGCAAGACGCAAGGCAATGCGATCGCCCGCGGCCCGACCGGGTGTACGTTACGACCGTACACCGCCGTCCGGGTTCACCGTACATGAAGCGGCCGTCAGGATTCAGCGAGCAGCGAGCCGCCGCAGTGGTTGCACTGCATCTCCATCGAGTTCGACATGCGCACGATCGTGCCGTGCTCGCCGCAGTCGGGGCAGACCGAGCGCAGCTCGAAGCGGTGCAGGCAGTACACGCACCGGTAGCGGCCCGGCAGCGACGTGGGCCGCAGCCACGGCTCCCCGCAATTGGGGCAGACGGGTCCGAGGTTCGGCTCCGTGGTCACTCCCGCGCAGTGTAGAACCCGTCCGTGCCGTCACGGTGCGGCAGGGTCTGCTCGCGCACCTCGCCGCGGACCCGCTCCTCGGCCGGGTTGATCGTGCAGGTGGAGTAGACGAGCACCCCGCCGGGGCGCAGCCGGGCCCGGGCGGCGGCCACGAGGGCGTCCTGCTCCTCGATGAGGCGATCGACCAGCTCCGGGGTCATCCGCCAGCGCAGGTCGGGGTGGGAGCGGAGCGTCCCGAGCCCGGAGCAGGGCGGGTCGACGAGCACGCGGTCGAACGGCTCCTCGAGCTCCGGTGCGTTCACCGTGCGACCGTCACCGCACACGACGACGACGTTGTGGGCGGCCATCCTCCGGGCGGTCTGCTCCAGCGCGGCGGCCCGCCCGGCGTGCCGCTCCACCGCCACCACCGCCCCCTCGCCGCCCATGAGCGCGGCCAGGTGCGTCGTCTTGCCGCCGGGCGCCGCGCACAGATCCAGGATCCGCTCGCCCGGCTGCGGATCGACCATCCGTGCCACCCCCTGGGCCGCCCGTGACTGCGCGAGGATCGCGCCGCGCGCGAAGAGCGCTGATCCGCCCAGATCGAACGGGCCGTCGAGAACGAGCGCATCCCCCTCACGGCGTCCGGGCGGCAGCTCGCTCTCGGCGACCGGGACGAGCGGGTTGATCCGCAGCACCGACTCGGCGGGCTCGTTGTCGGCGGCCAGGAGCGCACGGGTCTCCTCCGCGCCGAGCTGGTTCCACCAGAGGCGCACGATCCACTCGGGGTGCGAATGGCGGATCGCCGCGCCGGCCGGGTGCACGTCGTCGGGCAGCTCGACCCCCTCCCGGGCCACCCGCCGCAGGACGGCGTTGACGACCTTGTGGCCGGCACTCGGCTTCGCGAGCTCCACCGCGGCGCTGACCGCGGCGTGCTCGCCGCCGGAGTCCGAGAAGAGCAGCTCGTAGAGCCCGAGCCAGAGCGCCGTTCGGACCTGGTGCTCGAGATGGCCCTTGGTCATCCGGCCGACCACCCAGTCCAGGGTGCCCTTGCGCTGCACGGTGCCGAAGGCCAGGCGCTTGGCCAGCGCCCGGTCCCGCGGATCCTCGAGCCGCTCGAGCTCCTTGCGGAGTGCCCGGTCGGCGTACGCGCCGCCCTCGAAGACACGTCGGACGACGGTGAAGGCGGCGGTACGGGCGGGGCTGACGGGCACGATGCCCGTCAGCCTAGGACCGCCTGGTGTGACTACCGCTTGAGCAGGTCGACGCCGCGCGGGAGCGTGAACGTCGGGTACGTCTTCGGGTTGCCGGTGTTGTTGCGCACGCGCGTGGTGGCGCGGTAGACCGCCGGGAGGTCCGGCGACTTCACCTTGAAGGTGTACCGGCCCTCGCTGTTGGGCTTGGTCGTCGCGATGACCTTCTGCTTGCCGCACTGAATGCGCTGGCGCAGGTTGATGGTCGCCGCCGGCGCGGCTAGCGGCATCCGCACGAAGCCGGTGATCGTCACCTGCTTCTTGTCGTCGAGCACCCGCGAGACGCGCATCCGCCGGGTGAGCTTGAGCGAGAGGGATTTCTCTTTGCCGCGCACGGCGGTGTAGCGGGCCTTGTTCGTGTCCCGGACGCTCGCCCGGGGGGTCGGGGCGAAGGTGCTGAAGCCGCCGTTCTTACCGACCTTGGCCGTGGCGACGACCTTGTTGCCGTCACCCTGGAAGCGGATCGAGACGGTCTTGCCCGCGAAGTCCCTGTTCGCGGCGCCCTTCAGCTTGACGCCCTTGCTGCCCTGCTGGAAGACGTCCACGAGGACGAGCTTGCGGTCGGTGCAGCCGAGCTCGGCCGGCTGCTCGTCGGGCCTGGCTGCGACCGGGCAGTCGCCCACGGCCGAGACCTTCGCCTCGCCGATGACCGCGTCGAGCAGCGGGGTGCCGACCAGCGAGGCCTCGACCCGGATGGCCTGCTGGGTCAGCGTGGTGGCCGTCTTGCTCTGGGTGTTCGCCGTGATCTTCACCTGCGCCACGGCCGCCGGGATCTCAATGTTCGGGAGCGCGTCGAGCACAGGCTGGAGGGCGCTCTGGAGCGCGGCCGTCAGGGCGCCGCCGAGGAGCGCATCACCGAGCAGCGCGTCGACCGCCGGCGGCAGGTCGAGCATCGCCACGGTGATGTTCGACGGGTCGATGCTCGCCGAGTCGATCACGTTGAGGTTCTGCTGGAGCGTCGAGTCGACGTTCACCGGCTGGCCGAGCACCCTCAGCCCGGCGACGGTGGAGGCGCCGTTGAGGCTGAGCTTGCCGTCAGCACAGCTCGCGCCCGCGACCGAGCTCAGCACCGCGGCCGAGAGCAGGTCGGCCTGGGGCAGCAGCCCGTTCGGTGCCAGCGAGCGGACGGCCTCCTTGATCGAGATGTTGAGCGTGCCCAGCCCGGGGACCGCGATCGGCGGCAGGTCCGGGATGTTCGCGATGATCTGCTCGGTGGGCAGCTGGATCGGCAGCGAGGGCAGCAGCTTGACGCGGAAGCCGGTGAGGCCGCCGGCCGCGGTGGCCGCCGGCTTCAGCGCGTCGTCGGTCTTGGTGCCGGCGGCGACGAGCACGGCCGCGTCGAGCAGCTCCGGCAGCTTGATCGTCGGAATGGTCTCGCCGGTCTTGCATTCCTGCCCGCGCCCGTAGACGACGGGCTCGATCGGTTGGCCGAGCACGGTGGCGCGCAGGGCGGAGGCCTCGCAGGTGAACTTCGGTTCGGCGGCCTGGGCGACGCCGGGTGCCGCGGCGGTCGCCGCCAGCAGTCCGGCGGCCGCGAGCAGGGCCCGGGTGGGTCGGGGTGTCAACGTGGTGCTCCCTTTGAACGGTGGGTGTTCTTCGGATTGCAACCCCGCATCACGTGGGATGACGCGGGGTCGGTGGAACATTCTTACGATGTGCTCCGAAACGGCGCGCCGTGAACTAGATCATTCGTCCGCGTGCGTAATCGGCGTAGGGCATCGTACGCCCCCCGGGCGGCTGGACCTCGAGCAGCTCGAGCGCTCCGTCCGGGCCCAGGCGCGCGCGCCGGACGCCGAGGAGGCTTCCGTCCTCGAGCGACACGCGGGCGCCGATGTGCGGCGAGAGCCCACGGACGGTGCGCTCCTGCTCGGCGGCGCTCGCCTCCGGGTCGAGGGTCCGGTCGGCCGGCCCGATCTTCTCGGCGTAGGTCACCCCGTCCTCGGGCTGCTCCTCCCACCGCCAGGCGTCGGCGCCGGCGTCGAGGGTGCCGAGCAAGAGGTCCGCGCCGAGCTGCTCCAGGCGCGGGGCGAGCGTGCCGCAGGTGTCCTCCGGGCCGATGGGCTCGACGCCGCGGGCGCAGACGGGGCCGGTGTCGAGCCCCTCGGTCAGGCGCATGATGCAGACCCCCGTCTCCGCGTCGCCGGCCATGATCGCGCGCTCGACGGGGGCAGCGCCGCGCCAGCGGGGCAGCAGCGAGGGATGGACGTTGAGGACCGTCCGCAGCGAGAGCAGCGGCTCCTTGATGAGCGCGCCGAACGCGCAGACGACGA
>JACDAP010000294.1 GCA_013695395.1 Solirubrobacterales bacterium | reverse complement strand
GGCGCGAGCTGCATCGCGCCGGCGGGCGCTCGCCCCGTGCGCCGCGCGCGAACGGGGCGGCCGTGCTCACCGCCTCGGAGCTGCGCGTGGCCCGTCTCGCCGCTCAGGGCGCGACGAACCGGACGATCGCCGACGAGCTGGTCGTCACCCCGCACACCGTGCGCTTCCACCTGGCCAACGTCTACCGCAAGCTCGCGGTGGCGGGACGCGAGGAGCTCGCCGCCGCCCTGCACCGCCTGTGAGCCGGGTCAGACGGGTGCCCGAGGCGCCGTGCGAGCGCCCCGAGGTTGATCGCCCAGCCGACACCCCAGCCTGAGGAACCGTCGCGGGCGCAGTCGGTGCCGGGCGCTCACGGGGCGCGTAGACCGTCGAGCTTGGCCTGGGTGCGCATCTCGCTGAGGATCCGCTCGAGCCGGGGCTCGGCCGTGTGGTCGACATGGGTCATGGTGGCGGCGACGGCGGGGTGGACCGCGGCGATCCGCGCGTGCATCTCCTGGGCCACCGCTCGGTAGGAGGGGTGGCCCTCACGGCCGGAGCGCAGCTCGATCAGCTGCATCGCCTCCCGCGCGTTGAGATCGAGCACGTAGCGGATGCGGAAGCCGAGGCAGAGCGCGTAGCTCGCGACCCGCTTGTCGTGGCCGGCCCCGGCGAGGCGGCGGTACTCGCGCTCGGAGATGTCGAGCGCCCGGCGGAAGCTCTCGCCGCAGCCGGCCAGGTCGACCTCCTCGGGGACCCCGGCACCGAGGTCCGGCGAGAGCCGCTGCCACTGGACGGTCAGCATCCGGTGGCGCTGGAGGTCGCGGAAGGCGCCGTAGTCGGAGACGATCTCGAAGCGGTAGCGGAGCGCCTCGTACCCGCGGCCGGGCCGGTGGCGGCGATTCTCCCGCTCGCCCACGAGGTCGCGCAGGAGCTCGGCCCGCTCGTCCTCGCTCAAGGCCGTCAGCCGGATCCGCGAATCCTCCTCGGAGACTCCGGCCGCCTCGAAGAGCAGGGCGGCCAGCAGCGCGTCCTCGTCACCGTCGACGTGGAGCAGGCGGACGCTCGGCCGGTCGTCGGCTGCGCCGGTGGGGCGGTCGAGGCCGAGCCGGGCGACCCAGGAGTCGGCGGCCCGGTCGCGCTCCTGCAGGTACTCGACCCAGCGGCCGCCCCGTTCGGGCCGCGGGACCCGGGCGACGAAGCTCGGCATGACGCCCTGCACCGCGGTGAGGATGCGGCCGCCGTACTCGCGCGCTTCGGGCAGGGGGTGGGCTAGCAGGTGGAGGATCAGCTGCTCGTAGGTCTGGCCGGTCGCGTAGATGCCCATGTGCGACAGCGAGGCGGCCGGCAGCAGCCCACGGAGCAGGTCGAGCGCCTTCGCGGCGATGGCGCGGTCGCGCGCGGGGCTCTGCTCGCCGGGGAAGCTCCCGTCCACCCAGGCCCGCACGCGCGGCAGGCATTTCGAGTAGATGCCGAAGATCGCGTCGAGCGCCTGCTCGTACTCGGGCCCGAGCGCCGCGTCGCGGTGGTAGCGGTAGCCGAGACCGGGAACGTCCCCGTCGTAGGGGATGTAGCGGGTGGACTGCTCGAGGTAGGCGCCCAGGCGCGGGCGCTGCAGCACCTTGGTGAGCACGTTCGACGTCCACTCGCAAGCGACGTGCGCGCCGCCGAGCTGGGCGACAGAGTCGTCGCCGTAGCCGAGGAAGATCCGCTCGTAGAGCTGCTCAGCCTTCGATCCCGCGCCGGGGTCGTAGGGCGCGGCTTCCGGGTTCAGCGAGTCGGAGAACTCGTCGAGCAGGAGGCGCCGCAGCGTCCCCTGATACCGCGAGTAGCGCGCGAAGAGCGCGCCCTTGACCGTCTCCGGCAGGCCGACGAGGGCGAAGACGGGACCGTCGAGGTCGGTCACGTAGGGGCGGAGCTGCTCGCGCTCGGCGGCACTCAGCTGGTCGTCGGGATACCTCATGCTCAAGCGAGCCAGCCTACCGGCCCGACCCGGTCGGCAACCGCTGCCCGGGCGTGCTCGAACGCTCGCGCTCAGACCAGGTTGGTGAACGCGTCGCCACAGCGCTGCACGAGGTCGAAGAGCGGCTGCGGGACGACGCCGGCGGCCACGATCAGCACCGCGCACACCACACCGACCGCGACGACCTCCCAGTGGGCCTTCGGGAGCTCGGCGTCCTCGAGCGCCGCGGCCTCGTCGGAGCCGCCCGCCAGCGCGGGCCGCGGGCCGGCACTCACCGCGGTGCTGGTCGTCCGGTCCGGCGCGCCGCGCATCCACATCGCGGCGATCACCTTCAGGTAGTACCCGAGCGAGATCATCGAGCCGATCACGATCACGACGCCGAGCCAGGCGTAATTGCCGTCGACGGTCGCCGAGATCAGGAAGAACTTTCCGATGAAGCCGCCGGTCGCGGGGATCCCGGCCAGCGCGAGCATCGAGATCGTCATGACGGTCGCGAGGACCGGGCGAGAGACACCGAGCCCCTCGACGGCGGCGATGTCGTCGCCGTGGATCGTCTCGCGTTCGCGGGCGATGATCACGGCGAAGGCGGCGAGGTTCATCACGAGATAGACCGCGAGGTAGAAGACGGTGGCGCGCACCCCGAGCTCCGAGGTCACCACGACGCCCGCGAGCATGTACCCGGCCTGGGCGACCGAGGAGTAGGCGAGCATCCGCTTCAGCGAGGACTGTCCGAGCGCGCCGACGTTCCCGACGATGATCGTGATCGCCGCGAGCGCGGCGAGCATTGGGGCCCAGGTCAGCGAGGAGTCGATCAGCGCGACGTCGAAGAGCCGGAGGAAGACGCCGAACGCGGCCGCCTTGGTCGCCACGGCCATGAAGGCGGTGACCGGCGTGGGGGCGCCCTGGTACACGTCCGGCGTCCACTGGTGGAACGGCGCGACCGAGGCCTTGAAGCAGAGCCCCACGACGCAGAGCCCGATGCCGGTGAGCATCAGCACGTCGGAGCTGAGATCACCCGAGGAGTTCGCGGCGGCGATACCGCTGAAGTCGGTCGAGCCGGTCGCCCCGTAGATGAGCGCAAGGCCGTAGAGGAAGACCGCGGAGCCGAGCGAGCCGACGATCAGGTACTTGAGTCCCGATTCGAGCGAGCTCGCGCGCCGCATCTCGGTCGCGCAGAGGACGTAGAGCGGGATCGAGAGCAGCTCGAGCCCGAGGAAGACGGTGACGAGGTTCGTCGACCAGGCCAGCACGAGCATGCCTGCGATCGAGGTCAGCAGCAGCGCGTAGAACTCGCCATGGGCGGATTCGCGCGGCGCGAGCGCACGCCAGGAGAGCAGCACGGTGGCCATGCCCGCGCCGACGAAGAGCAGGTTGAGCACGGTGCCCAGCCCGTCGATCTGCAGAGCGCCCGCGATCAGCGGCTTGGTGGTGTCGAGTTGCCAGATCGTCAGCCCGAGTGAGGTGGCCAGGGCGGAGAAGGCGAGGAACGGGACGCCGTGCTCGCGCGCGGCGCGGCTGCGGAGCAGCCCGACCATGAGCACGATGACCGCGCCGGCCAGCAGCGCGAGCAGCGGGGAGAGCCCGGCGAAGTCGATGTCGGGCGTGTCGGGCACGGCGCGGGGCGTCATGGCGTGGGGACCTCCTGGGCCGCGGAGGGATCCGTGGGCTGACCGGTCGCGGGATCGATCGGCAGCCCGGTCTGCGGGTCGATCGGGAGCCCGGTCTGCGGGTCGACGGGGGCGGCGGAGCTCGGGTCGTCGGTGACCGTCCCGCCGGTCGCGGGCTCGATCGGCTGCCCGGTGTTCGGGTCGATCGGGATCTGACCGCCGGTGGAGTCGGCGGGCAGGCCGGTGTTCGGGTCGATCGGGACCGCCCCGCCGGACGGGTTGGGCGGGAGGTTCGGGTCGACGGGCTGCCCGGTCGCCGGGTCGATCTGGACGGGCAGGGCGGCTGCGGGCGGCGGCGGATCGGCGATGTCGCGCGCCGGCGCGATCGCGGCGGTGATGCTCTTCTCGCCCTTGGAGAGCACGAGCTGCGGGTAGAGCGCCAGCGCGACGATCGCGAGCACGAGCGGCACGAGCACGAGCGCGTCAGCGAGGGTCAGCTCGGTCGACTGAACGTGGGGGCCGACCCGGTTGTGCATCGTCCGGATGAAGAGCCGCAGCGTGTACACAGCGGCCATCGCCACACCGGTGAAGGCGATCACGGCGATGGCGAGCTTCGCGTCGAAGACCCCGAGCAGGATGTAGAACTCGCCGACGAAGTTCGCCGAACCGGGCATCGCCAGGTTCGCGAAGGCGACGATCAGGAAGAGCACCGCGATCACCGGCGCCTTCCGGGCGATCCCGCCCATCTCGCGGATGTCCTCCGAGCCGCCCGCCCGCGCGGCCAGCAGGCCGACCAGGAAGAACGCCGGGGCGACCACGAGGCCGTGGTTGAACGCCTGCAGCACCGCGCCTTGGGCGCCCTGCTCGTTCAGGGCGAAGATTCCCAGGGTGATGAAGCCGAGCTGGGCGACCGAGGAGTAGCCGAGGATCAGCCGGGTCTGCGTGGTCGTGAAGGCCATCACCGAGCCGTACAGGATCGAGACGAGCGCGATGATCAGCATCAGCGTCTGGAAGTGCGCCGAGGCGTCCGGGAAGATCGGCAGGCAGACCCGCAGGAACCCGTAGGCGGCGACCTTCGACAGGACACCGGAGAAGACGGCCAGCACCGGCAGCGGCATGTTCCGGTACCCGTCCGGCATCCAGCCGTGCAGCGGGAACATCGGCATCTTCACGAGGAACGCGGCGGCGAAGCAGAGGAAGATCCAGTCCTGCGATCCGCTGGCCAGCCGGGCGAGCTGGAGGTCCGAGAAGGCGAAGGAGAGCTCGGTCCCGTTCTGCGAGGCGGCGAGCACCGCGGTCGCGATGGCGGCAGCGAGCATGAGCAGCGAGCCGACCAGCGTGTAGATCACGAGCTTCGTGACCGCGGCGATCCGCGTCGCGGCGGGCCCGTACATCCCGGTCAGGAAGAAGAACGGGATCAGCATCAGGTCGAAGAAGACGACGAAGAGCGCGAGATCCTGCGCGAGCAGCGCGCCGAGCACGGCGGTCTGCGCGATCCCCATGTGGAAGTAGAAGAGCTTCTCGCGCTCCCAGCTCTGCCCGGCGGCCCACAGCACTGAGGCGGTGAAGAGGATCGTCGTCAGCAGGATCAGGAACAGGTTGATCCCGTCGATCCCGAGCTTGTAGGAGATCCCGAGCGTGCGGATCCAGGTCTCGTCGGTGACGAACTGGAGCCCGTCGGCGCCCCGGTCGAAGTCGAGGACGTAGCTGACCGCGAGGCCGAGCGCACCGGCGGAGCCGAGCAGCGCGAGCATCCGGGCGGTCGCCCGCCCGGGGATCAGGAGCCCGAGGACCGCGGCCGACGCGGGCAGCCAGAGCAGGATGGAGAGCGGGACGTTCACGAGGCCACCAGGAAGTAGAAGCCGACGACCAGCACGCCCGCCAGCAGGAGCGCGGCGTAGGAGCGCAGGTAGCCGGACTGGACGGCACGCACTGCGGCCGAGCCGGCGCGGACCAGCCCGGTGCTCCCGCCGACGAGCGTCCCGTTGACGAAGATCCGCTCGAAAGTCTGCTGGGCGAAGCGGCCGAGGAAGGCGAAGGGCCGCACGACGACGTAGTCGATCAGCTCGTCGAAGAACCACTTGCGCGAGAAGAGCGTGTGCAGCGCCTTGAAGCGCGCCAGGAAGAGCGCGGGGGTCTCGGGCTTGCGGACCCAGAGCTGGTAGGCGATCGCGATGCCGAGCAGGCCGACGGCCGCACCGAGCACGAGGCCGAAGATCACGAGGTTGTCGCTCGGCTCGATCTCGATCTCCGAGCCGGCGAACGTCGGGTCGAGGAAGTCCTCGAGCCAGTGGTTGACGAACGGGATCTGCAGGAACCCGCCGACGACCGCGAGGAACGCGAGGATCCCCATGGCGACCTTCATCAGCGGCGCCTGCTCGGCGACATGGTGCTCGGGGCCGGGGAAGCCGACGTCCGTGTCCTCGGCCTCGCCGGTCGAGGGGTTCACGTGCTCGGTCGGGTGGAAGAGGTGGCCGCCCTCGAGCTGTTTGGCCTCCGGCACCGCCTCGCCGAAGAAGGCGCGGAAGATCATCCGCCAGGTGTAGACGGCGGTCAAGAGCGCGCCGACGTAGCCCGCGACGTAGAGCGCCCAGTGCCAGCCGCCCTCGGCGCCGAGGTCGAGCAGGATCTCGTCCTTGGAGAAGAAGCCGGAGAACGGCGGGATCCCGGCCAGGGCCAGGCCACCGATGCAGAAGCAGACGAACGTGAACGGCATCGCCTTGCGGAAGCCGCCCATCTTGTTCAGGGACTGCTCGCCGCCCATGGCGCCGATGATCGAGCCCGCCGCCATGAAGAGCAGCGCCTTGAAGAACGCGTGCGTCATGAGGTGGAAGAGCCCGGCCACGTAGGCGCCGGCGCTCACGCCCATGATCATGTAGCCGATCTGAGACATCGTCGAGTAGGCGATGACGCGCTTGAGGTCGGTGACGACCAGCCCGATCGTGCCCGCCACGAGCAGCGTGACGGCGCCGATGATCGCCCCGACGGCGGCCGCGCTCGGCGCCTCTTCGAAGAGCGGGTACATGCGGGCGATCAGGTAGACGCCCGCGGTGACCATCGTGGCCGCGTGGATCAGTGCGGAGACGGGCGTGGGGCCCTCCATCGCGTCCGGCAGCCAGGTGTGCAGCGGGATCTGCGCGGACTTCGCGAAGGCGCCGACGAGCAGCAGCAGGCACCCGGCGGTGAGGTCGCCGTTGGCGCCCTCGAAGTCGGTCTTGACCGAGTCGAAGGTCCCGAGGAAGTCCACCGTGCCGGAGTGCTTGAGGATGAAGTAGGTCCCGAGCACGAGGCCGATGTCGCCGACGACGTTGATGACGAACGCCTTGATGCCGGCGGCCGTGGCCGTCTTGCGCCGGTACCAGAAGCTGATCAGCAGGTAGGAGGCGGCGCCGACGAAGGCCCAGCCGATCACCAGCAGCACGAAGTTCGCCGCCAGGATCAGCAGCAGCATCGAGAAGACGAAGAAGTTCAGGTACGCGAAGAAGCGCCGGTACCCGCCGTCGGACTCCATGTAGGCGACCGAGTACAGGTGGATCAGCATCGAGACGCCGCTGACCACGAGGATCATCAGCATGCTCAGCGGGTCGACGAGGATCGAGAGCTTGGCGTCGACCCCGGCGCTGACCGCGTAGTCCCAGGCGACGAAGACGACCTGCCGGGCATCCTCCTCGCGGTCCTGCAGCGAGAGCGTGGTGAGGATCGCGGAGACGAACGCGCCGGCGATCGACGCCGTGCCGATGTAGCCGGCGGCCTTCGCGGGGATCCGCGACGAAAGCAGCCCGATCAGGATCGCGCCCGCGAGCGGGAAGCCGAGGACGAGCCAGGCGGTGGTCTGCACTGCGGAGTTCTCCTAGCCCTGGAGCTCGCGGAGCTCGTCGACGTCGATGGGGAGCCGGCGGCGGTACAACGCCACGATCACGCCGAGGCCGATGCAGACCTCGCAGGCGGCGACGACCATGACCATGATCGCGAAGATCTGCCCGTCCGCGTTCCCGTGCATGCGCGAGAACGCGATGAGCGCGAGGTTCGCGGAGTTCAGCATCAGCTCGAGGCAGAGCAGGATCACGAGCGGGTTGCGCCGCGTCATCACGCCGCCGGCGCCGATGGAGAAGATCAGGGCCGAGACGACCAGGTACCACTCGATCGCCACGGGCTACTCCTTGCCCTCGTCGTCCGGGCGGACGCTCGTGACGCCGGCTTCGACGCCCTCCTGCTCCTGCTCCTGCGAGGTGATCCGTCGGGAGCCGCCGACGCCCTCGGCCATCGTGCCCGTGTGACGGGGACGGAGGAGGTCGAGCGGGGTGATCGTCGAGCCGGACGGGTCGCCGAGCCCCCCGCGGCGCCGGGCGAGTGTGACCGCGCCGACGGCGGCGATCAGCAGCAGGAAGGAGGCGAGCTCGAAGGGCAGCAGGAACTTGGTCAGCAGCAGCTCGCCGATCTGCTCCGGCGTGCCGAAGCCGGCGTCGCCGGCGCGGGCCACGCCGTCGGCGCCGATGCCGACCCCCTCGGTGCCGAGCGCCTTCAGGCCGGTGCCGAGGATGGCGATCGTGAGCTCGATGAACAGCACGAGCCCGAAGAGGATCGCCCCGGCGGTGGTGGTCCGGGAGTTCAGCGGACCGACCTGGATGTCCGTGCCGCCGACGTACGCGACGACGAACATGTAGAGCACCATCACCGCCCCGGCGTAGACGACGACCTGTGCGGCCGCGACGAACTCGGCGCGCAGCAGCAGGAAGAGCAGCGCGAGCGAGATCAGGTGCCCGACGAGCGCGAGCACGGAGTAGAACGGGTTGCGGAGCGCCACGGTGCCGACGGCGCCCGCGAGGGCACCGAGCGCGGCGAGGAAGAAGACGACTTCGGCCATGGGCAACCGGCAGTCTATGCACGCGGGCCGGTGGAGAACGTGACGGTCCGCGGCAGTCGCACAAACCTGTCACGAAGTGACCGGTCGGGGGCGGCGAGTGGGTGCTGAACCGCACGTGCCCGGCGGCTCGTGCAGCAGCCTGGTCCGGTTCAGCGGCCGAGCTCGTCCGCCGGAACGAGCCAGTGGCTCTCGAACGGAAGGACGGTGGCGAGCCGGTCGAAGTGCGCGTCGCAGTGGACGACCGCGACACCCGCCTCGGCCGCGGTCGCGGCGATCAGCAGGTCGGGGGAGCGGGACCCGGTGGAGGAGCGGTCCGGCGGCGGCGAGCTCGCGCATGGCGGCGTGCGCGGCGCGATGGGTCGAGGCGGTGACGGGGAGGTCGCCGAACGCGGCGAGCTGGACCCCGAGCGCGTCGAAGGCGGCGAGGTCCTGGGTGCTGTACTGCAACTCGTAGCGCACGACCGAGCAGGTCATGAGTCCCGGTCTTCGGCCGCGTCGAGCCACTCCCCTGCGATGGCCGTGTGGCCGCTGCGTTCCCAGGCGGATTTGTCCGCGAGGAACGCGAACGGGGCGCTCAGACGCCCCACGCGAGCTCGTCGATGTTCGCGAGCACCTCAGGTCCCAAGGGGGGTTGCCCGATTGCACCATCTCGGCCAGCTCGCGGCGCTTGCGCCGGTTCCCGTCTTCCTGCTCCCGCTGTGCCGCGGCCCCCCGAAGCGCGAGGTCCCGCACGATCGCCGCGGCAGGCCGCTGCTCGGCACCGGGCTCGCGGCGCGCGGCCTCGATCGCCTCGGCGAGCTCGGGGTCCTTCACCACGGAGATGCGCTCGTGCTTGGTCGGCATGGTGCGGCACCGAGCGCGCCGTCGCTCGCCCGGGGGCCGAAGCGCTCCGGCTACTCGCCCTCGGCCCGGATCGGGCTGCGCTCGAAGGGCTCGGCGAGGAGCATCTCCTTCGTGAAGATGAGGTCGGAGCGGTGGTAGTCGCTCATCTCGTAGTCGTTGCCCATCGTGATCGCGTCGAACGGGCAGGCGACCTCGCAGTAGCCGCAGAAGATGCAGCGCGAGAGGTTGATCTCGTAGACGCTCGCGTAGCGCTCGCCCGCGCTCACGCGATGCTCAGGTGTGTTCTCCGCAGCGACCACGCGGATGCAGTCCGCGGGGCAGGCGGCGGCGCAGAGCGAGCACCCGACGCACTTCTCGAGGCCCGTGTCCTCGAAGCGGTGAAGCCGGTGGCGACCCCGGAAGCGCGGGTAGACCGGGACCTTCTCCTCGGGGTAGGAGATGGTGGTGGTGCCCTTGGTCGCGTTGACGAAGGTCGTCTTCAGGCCGCGCAGCGTCTCCCCGAAGATGCGGTAGGCACCCCCGGCGCCGCCGGGCGTGGGGCCGTGGACGACGATGATCTCGTCGTCGGCGGGGCGCCAGTCCTTGCTCGAATCGATCACGGGGCTCCTAGCTGTCGAGCACCACGACGAGGATCGCGGTGACGAGGGCGTTGAGGGTGGCCAGGGGCAGGAGGATCTTCCAGCCGAAGCTCATCAGCTGGTCGTAGCGCAGGCGGGGCAGCGTCGCGCGGACCCAGATGAAGAAGACGACGAAGAGCGCCATCTTGCCGAGCACGACGAACGGATCGACGAAGGTCGGCGGGTTGATCCCGAAGGGCAGCAGCCAGCCGCCGAGGAACACGGTGACCATGATCCCGGAGACGACCAGGATGTTCAGGTACTCCGCGAAGAAGAACGAGGCGAAGCGGGCCCCGCCGTACTCGGTGTTGTAGCCGCCGACCAGCTCGGCGTCGGCCTCGACCAGGTCGAACGGCGCGCGGTTGGTCTCCGCGAAGCTCGCGACCAGGAAGATCAGGAAGCCCAGGAACTGCGGGACGACGTACCACATGCCCTGCTGGGCCTGGACGATCTCGGTGAGCGAGAGCGTCCCGGCGGTCATGACGACGCCGAGCAGTGCAAGCCCCTGGGAGACCTCGTAGGAGATCAGCTGCGCGGCGGCGCGCATCGCGCCGAGGAACGAGTACTTCGAGCCGCTCGCCCAGCCGCCGAGCATGATCCCGTAGAAGGCCACCGCACCGAACGCGAAGAGGTACAGCGGGCCGATCGAGACGTCGACCCCGTAGAGGCCGACCGGCGTGCCGAAGATGTCGACGGTGTCGCCGAACGGGATGATCGAGAACGCCGCGGCGGCGGTGAGGATCGAGATGATCGGGGCGAGCTGGAAGAGCCAGCCGATCGAGGTCCGCGGCCGGAAGTCCGCCTTGAAGGCGAGCTTGCCGATGTCCGCCAGCGGCTGCAGCAGGCCGAAGGGACCGACGCGGTTCGGACCGGGGCGGCCCTGGAAGCGGCCGAGCAGCTTGCGCTCGCCGAGCAGGACGATCGGGACGATCTGCAGGCCGAGCGCGAAGATCACGATCGACTTGATGATCTGGATCCACCACGGCTCGTAGTAGCCGACCACCCCGAGGACGGGCGCGAGTCCGTTCATACGATTGCCGCCTTCCTGATCTCGACGAGGGGGCCCTCGAGGACGTTGGCGGCACCGTCGCCGATCCCGGTCTGGAGGAACACGGAGCCTTCGGGAGCACCGTGCCGCAGCACGACGACCGCCTCGACGGACGCTGCGTCGCTGCCGACCACCACGTGCTCGCCGTGCCCCACGCCGAGCCGCTCGGCGTCGGCCGGGGCGAGCTCGAGCTTCTGGCGCGGGTGCAGGAACCTGAGCGCGGGCGAGGCCTCGACCTCGGGCGCGGCCCAGATCGAGCGGAACGTCCCGAGGCGCAGCGCCCCGGGGTCGCTCACCCCGCCGATCTCGCGACCCCCTCCTTGGGGGTCGCTCACTCCGCCGTTCTCGCGACCCCCTACTTGGTTCGGCGTCGCGGCGCTGGGGGGTTTGCGCGAAAGGTGACCCATATCGTCACTTTTTGCGGAACCCCCTGCGGCGGGGAGCTGCGCCGTCGCGGTGGGCCAGGCGGAGGCGCGGGTGGCGTCCTCCCACCAGCGGGTGCCCTTGGGGCCGATCGTGTCGATCGTCAGCCCCGCGTAGAACGGCACGGCGGCCAAGAGCTGCTGCGTCGCGGAGTGCACGGTGTGGACGACCTCGTCGGAGCCGCCGGCGACGCAGAGCTCGTGGAGCACCTGCCATTCGGCGCGGACACCGGCGGGGCGGCCGATCGCCGGGCGCAGCCGCTGCAGGCGGCCCTCCGGGTGCACGATCGTGCCCTCCTTCTCCGCGTAGGACTCGGCGGGGAAGACGACGGTGGCGTGCTCGCGGATCGCCTCGGTCATGAAGCCCGCGTGGGCGATGACGTGGGTGGTCTTCTCCAGGGCGCGGTCCCACACGGCGCGCTGCGGCTGGTCGCGGAGGGGGTCCGTGTGCAGGAGGTAGAGAACGGAGATCTCGCCGTCGGCCGCTGCCCGGGCGATCTCGTCGGCACCGCCGGCACCGGCGCCCGCGCGAGACGTCAGCCCGGGGCCCGCGTCGGGCAGGACGCCGACCTCACGGAGACCGCGGCCGTTCGTCGAGGTCGGGATCCCGAGGAGCCCGGCGCCGGCGCGCGAGCCGAGGCCGAGCGCGCCCGAGAGCTTCAGCAGCGGCTGGGCGAGTGCCTCGCCCGCCGAGAGCATCTGCTCGCCGTAGAGGATCACGATGTCGGCGGGAGCGTTCCCGCCGCTCGTGCGCAACATGGTCGCGAGCTCGGTGACCTGCGCGGCGTCGGCGCCGGCGGCAGCCGCGAGATCCTCGACCGCGCCGCCATAGAAGGCACCGCTGACCGCGGCCAGGAACGCGGCCTCGGCCCCGGGCGCGTAACGGAGCGAGAGGACTGCGTTCGGATCGAGCGAGGACGGCCGTGGCGTGGCGACGGCGAGCTGCACGCGGTTGCGGCGGACGCCCTTGCGGATGCGCAGGTCGAGGATCGGCGCGTCGTCGACCGGCTCGGTCCCGAGCACGAGCACGGTGTGGGCGAACTCGAGGTCCTGCACCGTGGCCTGGAGCGCCGGATCGCCGAGCGCGAGCAGCTGCGCACGGGCGAGACCGTCGCCCGTGCGCGAGTCGACCAGCCCGGAGCCGTGGACGTCGCGCACGAGCCGCTGGAGGAGGAAGCCCTCCTCGTTGGTGCTCTCGCCGCCGGCGAGGCCCGCGACGTGACCGCCCGCCTTCGACAGCGCGCCCTTCGCCTCGTCGAGGGCCCGATCCCAAGTGACCTCGCGCAGGACGCCGCCGTCGCGGATCATCGGCGCGGTCACGCGCTCCTCGACATGGATCGACTGGTACGCGAAGCGTCCCTTGTCGCAGAGCCAGCCGTCGTCGACCGCCTCGTTCTCGCGGGCGAGCACGCGCAGGGCGCGGTCGTCGCGGACGGTGAAGGCGACGTTGCACTGCGCGGGGCAGAGGGTGCAGACGGTGCCCGCGTTCTCGATGTCCCACGGACGCGCGCGGAAGCGGTAGGGCCGCGAGGTGAGCGCGCCGACGGGGCACAGCTCGATGATGTTGCCGCTGAACGGCGCGACGTACGGGTGGCCGTCGAAGGTGCCGACGAAGGTCGCGGCGCCGCGCT
>JACDAP010000279.1 GCA_013695395.1 Solirubrobacterales bacterium | reverse complement strand
GCGCGTCAGTCACGCTCGCCGTCGTCAGAGCGGCCTGGGTGCCCTGCTCGCGTAGTGAGAACAGCACGACGACGTGGGGTTCCGCCAGAGCCAGCCCGTGATAGTCGGCCCGGCGGGCGAGCGAGATGTCCTCGTCGGAGCCGTGGAGCAGATCGCGGGCCAGCGCCTCGGCGGCGTGCGAGTCTGCGTCGGCCACCCGCTGCTTGCCGCTCAGCTCGAGCGCGATGATCGTTGCGGTCCGCCGCGCGACGATCACATCCTGGGCGCCGAACCGCGTTCCGTGCTCGGTGAGGACGAGGTACCCGCACTTTTCGTCGGAGACCCGCACCAGCGCGATCATGCTGCGCCGGTGCAGCCCAGCCGCGGGAAGCGGCGGGAGCACGGTCGGGCGCCGGGCGGTGAGCGCCTCGAGCGCCTTTCGGACCGCGGGGTTCCGCAGACCGGCCGGGTCGAGCATCCGCGTACTGCCGGCGTCGGGCGGGCTGGCGTGGGCGAGACGACGGAACTCGGCGTCGTGGATCGAGCACGGCTTCCCGGTCACCTCGGTGACCGCGGCGGCGATCTCGCACAGGTTGGCGCCGTCGAGCATCAGGTCGGTGAGACGGTCCTCGAGCACCGCGGCCCGGCGAAGCATCGCATTCTGCTGGGCGGCGGTACTCAGGGTGGAGCGGAGCTCCGCGGTCAGCTGCGACTGCGAGATCGCGATCGCCACGAGGTTCGCGAACGTCTGGCTGAGCTCCTGCTCCTCCGGCGTGTAGGTGTGCGGCAGGTCCTCGTTGTCGAGGAAGAGCAGCCCGATCACCTCTCCGCGCAGGACCATCGGCACGCCGAGCATCGCGCGGACGTTGTACTCGAGCATGGCCGAGCGAACCGGGCGCGGGTCGGACTGCGCGTTGGCGATCAGCACGGGCTTCTGGGTGCGCAGGATCTCCTGCGTGAACCCGTCCGCCTCGATGCCCGCGGTCAGCCTCTTGATCGCCGGGTCGATGTTGCCGTCAGAGTGGGCGACCTGGCCCCGGAAGACGCCGATCTTCGGCTCCTTGAGGTAGACGCTGCAGCGGCGGATCGAGAGCAGCGAGCAGATGCGCTCGGCGACCAGATGCAGCAGCGTGTCCAGGTCGGTCTTCTCGTTGATCGCCTGCGCCGCTTCGCCGAAGGCGCTGACGACCTGCTGATAGCTCAGCGGTGGTACGGCCTCACTGCTCTGCAGATCTGGGCGCTCTGGCGCCCGGGCGATCATGTTCGCCCCGTCGGCCTGCTGGTGACGATGCTCCTGCTGCTCGCTGCGATCACGCTTTTGACCCCTCTCTCGACGCACTGTCGAGTGTACCGATCGGTCGGGCATGTGACGAGCAGCTTGGACAGGGTGTCAAGCAGGATTTGCGCCCTATGGCATGCCCGGCGCACGTCAGGCACCGGAGACATGTGCGGCCGGATCCCGTCGTGGTTGCTCGGAGACGTCACCCAGGTAGGCGCTGCGGACCCGGGGATCCTGCTCCAGCTCGGCCGCCGGCCCTTCCATGAGGACCTCACCGCGCTGGAGCACGTACGCGCGATCGGCCATGCGCAGCGTCATCGCCGCGTTCTGCTCGACCACGAGGATCGTCATGCCGTCCTCGCGCAGCCGCGCGAGCGTCTCGAAGGTCTCCTTGATGATGATCGGCGCGAGCCCGAGCGAGGGCTCGTCGAGCAGCAGCAGCGTCGGCCGGGCCATCAGCGCGCGGCCGAGCGCGACCATCTGCCGCTGCCCGCCGCTGAGGCTCGAGGAGCGCTGTTCGAGCCGGTCCTTGAGGATCGGGAACAGACTGTAGACCCGCTCGAGGCTCTCCTCGCGCTCGCCACGCGGTCGGGTGTAGCCGCCGAGCAGGAGGTTCTCCCGGACGGTCATCGTGTCGAACAGCTGGCGACCCTCCGGCACGAGCACGATGCCTTCGCCGGCGATCTTCTCCGGCGCGTGCCCGGTCACGTCACGGCCGCTCACCGCTACGACGCCCGCGCTCGGACACACGAGCCCGACCGCGCTCTTGAGCAGCGTGCTCTTGCCCGCGCCGTTGGCACCGAGGATCGCGACGATCTCGCCCTGCGCGATCTCCATCGAGACGTCACGGAGGACCGTGACCGGGCCGTAGCCGCTCGTGACACCCTGCAGGGCGAGGACGGGCTCGGACGTAGCTGTGCTCATGCGTGCACCACTCCCAGGTAGGCGTCGACTACCGTGGCGTCGTTCCCGATCTCCTCGGGCGTCCCCTCGGCGAGCTTCTTGCCCTCCTCGAGGACCACGATCTGGTCGGCGATCGACATCACCATGCTCATGTCGTGCTCGACGAGCAGCACGGCGATTCCGGCGTCGGCCAGCTCACGGATGAGCTGGCTCATGGCGTGCGTCTCGGAGCCGTCCAGCCC
>JACDAP010000240.1 GCA_013695395.1 Solirubrobacterales bacterium | reverse complement strand
GGCCGATGTCGAGGCGCTCAGCGCCAAGGTGCAGGCGCAGGCCGGCGTCACGTTCGGCGTCGACGATTCGGTCGCCGCCGGGCTGAAGGCGTCGCTCGGCGGGACCCGCGACCGGGAGGGCAACACGACTGCCACCTTCGAGATCACCGGCACCGCGGCGAAGACCCTCGCGCGCGGGCTGCTCGCGGGCGGCGTCTCGGGAGAGGGGTCGGCGGTGCTCAGTGTCGTCTACGACCGCGCGTGGAAGCCGACCACGCTGAAGGTGTCGATGACCGGAGCGGCCGGCGGAGACGGCGGGGCGAAGGCGCCCGGCCGGGCCGGGGGGAGGGGACACGGGACGCTGCGCTCCGAGATCACCGCGAGCCTCGACCTCACCGACGGCGACGTGAACCGCGAGGCCTACCACCGGATGGTCTCCGGGCTCGGCACCGGGCGTGCGACGGAGGTGGCGGCAGCGGCCGGGACCCTCGCGGCCCGGGTGGCGAGCGCCGGGCAGCTCGAGGTCCGTCGGTTCACGGCCTTCGACCGCGCCTACGGAGCCGATGTGGAGGCTGCGCTCGGCGGGAAGCTCGGGGCCGGCGTCGAGGTCAGCCGATCGTCCTCGCAGCTCGACGACGCCTGGACCCGGCCGGCCGGTGGCGCCTGGGTCCGCCGCCAGGACTGCCTGGACGCGGTGGCCAGGGCGTGAGGTTCCCGGGGCGCCGGTACGGGCGCCCGACGGCGTGAGCGCTCCGATCCGGGTGGGCGGAGCGGGCGCGGAGACGTCCGCCGTGTATGCGAACATCTGTTCGTGTCGCAGTACGTCGAGCTCCACGCCCACTCCGCCTTCTCCTTCCTCGACGGAACCGCGCAGCCGGAGGAGCTCGTGGTCGCCGCGCTGGAGCGGGGGCACACGGTCATGGCGCTGACCGACCACGACACGGTCTCGGGCTCGATGGAGTTCGCGCAGGCCGCCGGGGCGCTCGGGTTGCGGGCGATCCACGGCGCTGAGCTCTCCGTCCGCGACGAGGCGGCGCCGGCCTCGCCGGAGCAGATGCGCGGGCTCGACCCATCCGCGGCGGTGCTCCGGGGCGCGATCTGGGAGCCGCCCGCCCTGCGCCACCTCACGCTGCTCGTCCGCGACGCCACGGGCTGGCGGAACCTCTGCCGCCTGCTCACTCGCGCGCACGCCCATACGCGTGACGCGACGCGCCGGCGGGCAATCGCGCCCTCGGTGACGACCCGCGACGTGGCCGAGCACGCCGAGGGTCTCGTCTGCCTGTCGGGTTGCGCGCGCCGGGGGGTGGAGGACGAGCCCTCGCTGCGCCGGCTGCTCGCCGCCTTCGGCCCGGAGGGGCTGCGGGTCGAGCTGCAACGTCCGTTCGCCCGGCACGACCGGGCTCGCAACCGTCGTCGGGTGGAGCTGGCCGGGCGGCTCGGCGTGGCCTGCGTGGCGACGGGCAACGTCCACGCCCACACCCGCGAGCGGGCGCTGCTGCAGGACGCCTTCGTGGCGATCCGCGAGCACGCCTCGCTCGACGCCTCCGAGCCCGTCCGGCGGGGCAACCACACCCACGTGCTCGCCACGCCGGCCGCGATGGCCGCACGCTTCGCCGACCATCCCGAGACGGTGGCCGAGACGGCGCGGCTGGCCGCGGAGCTGCGCTTCGACCTGACCGCCGACCTCGGCTACCGCTACCCCGGCGCGGATGACCGCGGGGCGGCGCGGACGCTGCGCGGCACCTGCCTGGCCGCCTTCGACTCCCGCTACCCGCCCGGGCACAAGCGGCGTGAGGAGGCGGTCGCGCGGCTCGACGAGGAGCTGCGGCTGATCGACGGGCTCGGCCTCTCCGGATTCTTCGTCCTTCACCACGAGCTGCTCGAGCTGGCGCGCGAGATCGCCGTCGAGGTCCGCGGGGTGGGCACCGCGCGTTCGCTGCTGCCGCCCGGCCGCGGGCGCGGCTCGAGCGTCTCCTCGATCGTCTGCTACCTCACCGGTCTCTCGCACATCGACCCGATCGAGAACGCGCTCTTCCTCGGCCGCTTCCTCAACGAGGAGATCACCTCGCTGCCGGATATCGACCTCGACTTCCCGCGGGACATCAGGACCGAGCTGATCCCGCGGATCCACGAGCGCTTCGGGCGCGAGCACTCGGCGCTCGTGGCCGCCTTTCCGACCTTCAAGGCCCGAGGGGCGATCCGCGAGCTCGGCAAGGCGCTCGGGCTGCCGCCCGGGGAGATCGAGCGGGTGGCCCGGGCCTCGGAGGGCTGGTCGACCATGAAGGTCGAGGAGGACGTCTCGCGCGCGCTCGGGGGCGGGCGCGAGCGGGTCGGCCGCTGGGAGTGGCTCGTCCGGCTGGCCGAGGAGGCCCACGGGCTGCCCCGGCACCTCTCCCAGCACTCGGGCGGGATGATCGTCGCCACCCGGCCCCTGGTCGACTGCTGCGCGGTCGTCCCGGCGGCGATGGAGGGACGCCAGATGGTCATGTGGGACAAGGACTCCTGCGCCGACGCGGGCTTCCTGAAGATCGACCTGCTCGGCCTCGGGATGCTCTCGGCGGCCGAGCGCTGCGTCGAGCTGATCGGCAAGCGCCGCGACGAGTTCGTGGATCTCTCGCGGATCCCCTACGACGACCCCGAGGTCTACGGCGCCATCCAGCGGGGGGAGACGACCGGGGTCTTCCAGATCGAGAGCCGCGCCCAGATGGCCTCGCTGCTGCGCACCCGGCCCGAGACGCTCGACGACCTGACGATCCAGGTGGCGATCGTGCGGCCCGGGCCGATCCAGGGCGGGGCGGTCAACCCGTACATCGCGCGCAAGCAGGCGCTGCGGGCCAACCCGGACTTCGAGATCCCCTACGAGCATCCGTCGCTCGAGCCGGTGCTGGCCGACACGCTGGGGACGATCATCTTCCAGGACCAGGTCATCGAGGTCGCGATGGCCTTCGCCGGCTTCACGCCCGGCGAGGCCGAGGGGCTGCGCAAGGCGATGAGCCGCAAGCGCTCCGAAGCGGCGATCCGCGCCTACCACCAGCGGTTCCTCGACGGGGCCCGGCGGACCCACGGGGTCGGCGTGGAGGCAGCCCAGCGGGTCTACGACATGATCGTCGGCTTCTCCGGCTTCGGGTTTCCGAAGGCGCACGGTGCCGCGTTCGGCCTGCTCGCCTACCAGTCGACCTGGCTGCGTGTGCACTACGGCCCGGAGTTCCTGAGCGCGCTGCTCGACGAGCAGCCGATGGGCTTCTACCCGCCCGACTCACTGATCCACGAGGCGCAGCGGCGCGGGATCGCGGTCGCCCCGCCGGACGTCAACGCCAGCGGCTTGGGCTGCGACGTGGAGCCCGACGGCACGGTCCGCGTGGGCCTGGGG
>JACDAP010000224.1 GCA_013695395.1 Solirubrobacterales bacterium | reverse complement strand
GCTGAGACCCCGCCGCGCCCACCCGCCGCGCCCTCGCGCTCAGCCGCCCCGCACGATCGTGATGCGCTCGGCCACGAGCGCCGGGGTCGCGGTCAACGCGGCCAGGAAGCCGCGGTCACCCTCCTCGGCGTACTCCCCGAGCTCCGAGACCCGGCGCACCGTGCCGGTCACCTCGACGATCGGGCGATCGGCACCCGGGAGGGGCTCGGCGGCCAGCTGGGCGGGAATCCCGTCCGCCTTCTCGGGGACGACGAGGAGCCGCTTGCCCGGTGTGCTCCCGCCGAGGTAGAGCGCCGATGCGGGCCCGCCAGCGGGTAGCACCGCGCCCGCGGGGCCGCGAACGGTGACCTTGCGGCCGAGCGCCGCGTTGCCCTCCTCGGCCAGCTCCGTCGCGGTCAGGACGCCGCTCGTGTCGAGCTCCTCGTCCTGGGTCGGGTCCCCGATCCGGCGGAAGATCGCGAAGGCCGCCTCGTAGGCGTCGCGGTCGCGCGGGCCACCGTTGACCGCGAGAATGAGGTTTCCGGCGGTGGTGAACGCGCCGCCTTCCTTGATGGGCTCCTTCTCGGCCAGCCGGGGAACGGCCCGCTCGGCGTCGGCGGGCGTCGCGAAGACGAAGAGGGTGAGCAGGGCGTTGTCCTGCGACCGGTAGGCCTGGACGGTCCGGGGCTCCGGGTCGAGGCCGTCGGCCAGCGCGGAATCCGCCGAGTCGCGCTGCAGGTCCAGGGCGGTGGCCTCCAGGCGGTTCTCCGCCTCGGTGAGTGAATAGGTGCCCGCGGCGGTCTGTGCGGGTGGCGTCGTGACGCGCGGGTCGTCCTCGCCGCAGGCGGAGAGGGTGAGCGCGGCGAGGCAGAGGGGAAGCAGGAACGGACGAAGGGACATTCGTCTTTCCTGCCCGAGCCGGGCCGTCGCACCGCCGGCCTGTCAGCCCGCGAACACGTCGGCTGCCCATGCCGGCGACGCGGTGCCCAAGGTGCGCCGATCGCGCCCCGGGCCCGCGGCGCGGGGCGCGATCGTTCGGAGGGCTCCTAAGCTTCCCGGTGGTGCTCCGCACACCGCGCATCCCGCTCCTCGGCTCGCTGGCCTGCCTGATCGGTCTGGCGCTGACCGGCGTGCTCGCCTACCTGGTGCCCGTCGCACAGAAGCGGGACTCGGCGACGCTCTACGGGTTCACCGAGCTGAACCGCCCGCGGGTGACGCCGCTGCTCGACGGCTTCGCGCACCTTGCCGACCCGCGCCCCTACGCGCTCATCGGCCTGCTGCTGATCGGCGTCGCCCTGGTGCGGCGCCGCTACCGGATCGCCGCCGTCGTCCTCGGCCTCATCGTCGTCACGGGCTCCACGACGCAGACGCTCAAGCCGCTGCTCGCCGCGCCGCGCTACGACGAGTGGCTGGGGACCGGGCAGATCGCCGCGGCCTCCTGGCCGAGCGGCCACGCGACCGCCGCGATGACCCTGGCGCTCTGCGCGGTCCTCGTCGCACCCGCACGCGCCCGGCCGACCGTCGCGACGTTGGGGGCGATCTTCGCGATCAGCGTCTCCTACTCGATCCTCGCTCTCGGCTGGCACTTCCCCTCCGACGTCTTCGGCGGCTTCCTGGTCGCGATGACCTGGACGCTCGCCGCGGTCGCGGGCCTCGTCTGGCTCGAGCAGAAGCGGCCGAGCAAGGTCCGCGAGCAGCCGCTCCTGCGCGGCGGGCGGGCGGAGGCGCTCGGCCCGATCGCGCTCGGCTCCGCCGGAGCGGCGGTGGTGACCGTGGTCGCCCTCGCGCGGCCTCAAGAGGTCGCCCGCTACGCGGCCGAGCACGCGAGCTTCGTCGTCGGCGCGGGAGGGATCGCCGCGCTCGCGGTGGTCCTGGTGGTGAGCCTGGCGCGCGGGGTGCGGACCGCCTGAACGTCCGCTCCCTCGCCGGCGCTTTGGACCGGATGACCCGGGGCCGGCGCCGCGCTCAGATCAGCGCGGCCCCGAGCGCGGCGTAGACGGCGAGCTCGACGACCTTGTTGACCGCGCCGAAGGTGTCCCCGCTGACGCCGCCGAGGCGCACCCGGAAGTACGCGCCGCCGAGTGCGGTGAGCAGGACGGCGACGCCGAGGGCGAGCGCGCCCGGGCCGGGGCCGGCGACGAGCAGCACGATCATGGCGCTGTAGGCGCTCGCGGCCAGGACCACGGGTGGCGTGGCGCGGACGAGGCTCCCGGTCCCCTCCTGCCCGGCGGCAGGGAGCAGCCAGGACTGGGGGAGGGTCGACCAGCGGCCCAGGACGTGGCCGCACAGCGCTGCCCGGAGGAAGTCCTCGGAGCCGAGCGGCGCGAGCGTGATGAGCGGGAACGCGACCATGAAGGCGACGGCCAGCGCGCCGTAGGTGCCGACCCGGGAGTCCTTGAAGATCTCGAGGCGCCGCTCCCTTGCGACGTGGGCGCCCATGCCGTCGGACGCGTCGGCCAGGCCGTCCTCGTGGAAGCCGCCGGTGACGAGCACCGCGGCCAGGAGCGCGAGGAGCGTCGCGGGCGCCGGGTCGAGCCCGAGGTCGGCCAGGGCCCGCACGCCGCCCATCAGGCCGCCGATCAGCACGCCGACGAGCGGGAACCAGAGCGCCGCCCGGGTGAGCGCGGCGGCGTCGAACGGGCGATCGGGGTCGTGGGCCGGGATGCGCGTGAGGAATGCGACCGCCAGGCGGAGGTCGGCCAGGACGGACCGGGGGCTCACGGGGCCGCTGACCGTTCGCCCGTCGCGGGCGGCTCGTCCGCGCCCGCGACCCCGGCCTCGGCGAACGTCGCCATCCCGGCGTGGGTGGCCGCGGCCAGCTGGAGGATGGCCAGCGCGGCGGTCGCGCCCGAGGCCTCACCCAGGCGCATCCCGAGCGAGAGGATCGGGTCGAGCGCGAGGTGCTCGAGCAGCGCGGTGTGCGCCGGCTCGGGCGAGCGGTGCCCGGCCAGGAGCCAGGGCCGGACACTCGGCTCGATCGCGTGCGCCATCGCGGCGGCGGCGGTGGCGATGACGCCGTCGCACAGGTAGCCGACGCCGTGCTCGGCCGCGCCGAGGGTGAGGCCGCAGAGCACGGCGAGCTCGCCGCCGCCGAGGCGGCGCAGGGCATCCCGGGCGTCCACGGGGCCGTGGAG
>JACDAP010000520.1 GCA_013695395.1 Solirubrobacterales bacterium | reverse complement strand
GGGCCGGCCCGCGCCGACTCGATCCTGCTCATGCGGATCGGCGGCGGGCACAACGCGCGGCTGTCGATCCCGCGGGACACCGTGGTCGAGATCCCGGGCCGCGGCCAGAACAAGATCAACGCGGCGTTCGCCCTCGGCGGCGCCTCGCTGATGGCCCGGACGATCGAGGAGAGCATCGGCATCAAGGTCGACCACGTCGTCGAGGTCAGCTTCTCGAACTTCCCCGACCTGATCGACGCGATGGGCGGCATCGACTACGAGGGCAGCTGCGTGGTCTCGAAGATCAACGGCGGCTTCAAGAACGGCGGCTACACGCTTCGGCTGAAGAGCGGCAAGAGCCGGATCGACGGCCAGCAGGCGCTCGCCCTGGCACGGACGCGGACGAACGAGTGCGCGCCGAAGGAGTCCGACCTCACCCGGGCCCGCCGCCAGCAGAAGCTCTTCGCCTCGATGAAGAAGCGACTGCTCTCCCCCGGCGCGTTCGTGCGCCTGCCGTTCATCTCCTGGGCGGTCCCGAAGTCGATCCGCTCGGACATGGGCGGCCCGACGCTCCTCGGAGTCTTCGCGGCGCTCTCGACCGTGGGTACGCCGAAGACGCGGATCCTCAAGCCGACCGGTGTGGTCTCCTCACCGAGCTTCGGGGACGGGCTCAGCGTGAGCCCCGAGGCCCGGCAGCGGGCTGCGCGGCGCTTCAACCGGGAGTAGCGGTCCCGCGTCGCCGCATCAGCCGCGCTTCGCGGTGAACTTCAGCCTGTAGGTGTCGCAGGTCGAGCCCGCGACGATCGACTCCTGCCGGATCGTGCCCTTGAAGCTCGAACCGGAGAAGGGGTGCACCGGAACCGTGTCAATGCCCCGGCCGAACGTCCGGGTACCGTCCTTACGATGAGCCTGCGCCCAGCGCCATGTCCCTCCGAGCGCGGACGCTCACCCCATGCGGGGAGCCGGCGATGAGCGCCGGGCTCGCCGCGCTCCTCGACGACATCGCCGTGCTCGCGCGCGCTGCCGCGGCCTCGGTCGACGACGTCGCCGCCGGTGCCGGCCGGGCGAGCGTGAAGGCGGCCGGGGTGGTCGTCGACGACGCCGCGGTCACCCCGCGCTACGTGCAGGGGTTCGCCGCCGAGCGTGAGCTGCCGATGATCCGGCGGATCGCGACCGGCTCGCTGCGCAACAAGCTGCTGTTCATCCTGCCCGCCGCGCTGCTGCTCAGCGAACTGCTCGACTGGCTGCTCACGCCGATCCTGATGCTCGGCGGCATCTACCTCTGCTACGAGGGGGCCGAGAAGCTGTGGGAGTACGTGCACCCGCACGCGGAGGAGGCAGACACGACGGCCGCCGCGCAGGGCCCCGAGCACGAGGACGCCATGGTCAGCGGGGCGATCCGGACGGACTTCATCCTCTCCGCCGAGATCATGGTGATCTCGCTCAACGAGGTCGCCGACGAGCCGCTGCTCACGCGGGCGATCATCCTCGTCGGGGTGGCGATCATCATCACCGCCATGGTCTACGGGGCGGTCGGGCTGATCGTGAAGATGGACGACGTCGGCCTGCGGCTCGCGCAGAACGGTCAGGGCGCCGTCGCCACCTTCGGGACGCGGCTCGTCCGCAGCATGCCCGTCGTGCTCTCGGTGCTCTCGAAGGTCGGGATCGTCGCGATGCTCTGGGTCGGCGGGCACATCCTCCTGGTCGGCCTCGACGAGCTCGGCCTCTCCGCCCCCTACGACGCGGTCCACCACCTCGAGGATGCGGTGCACGACCTGCTCGGTGCGGTCGGCGGGGTGGGCGCCTGGCTCGTCAACACGGGCCTCTCGGCGGTCCTCGGGATCCTCGTCGGCGCCCTCGCGGTCGGTGTCCTGCACCGGCGGGGCGCCGCGGACCACTGAGCTGAGCCCTCGGAGGTGAGGACGGGAGCGCTGCTCGCGCTGGCGACCCCACACCACATGCGCATCGACGACATCGCTCGATCCCGTGGCAGGAGGCGCCCGACGCGGGGGCGCCTGCGCGGCGTCGAAGTCCACGATCTCGCAGCCCTGGAGGAAGCAGCGCAGCTGCGCCTGACGGCCCGACCGGCGCGACGACAAGAGCCGTGGTCAGAGCGGTCATCCCGCCCTCGAGGCGCAGCCGGTGGTCGGACCAAGCGTCGCGGTCGCCGCGCTCGGACTACTACCGCAGTAGCAGCGTCGGGCGGGACCGGGTCACCGTCGCTCCGGTCTGACGAGGCGCGCCACCAGCTCGCCGTGGCGACAGAGCAGCAGTGCGTCACGCATGGTCTCTCCGGCGAGCTGCTCCAGTAGCCGCTCCAGGGTCGGCGGCGCCGGGCCGCCGATCTCCACCTCGGGACGCGCGTTGCGCAGCACCTGAACGAGGCCGGGGAGAACCGTCCGCAAGAGGCCGAGACGTCCGTAGACCTCCTGCCTGGCGATCTCGACCGCAGGAGGGCAGGCGTCAGGGGCGACGCGGACCTGGGTCGACAGCGGGACCGGCCTCGCCTGGTGTACGAGCGCGTCGAGTCGGTCGATGGCGACGAGGAGGTCCACCGCGGAGACGCTCATCGTCCACATCACCCGGCGTGAAACCGGGTGCTGGCGACACGTTTCCACGCCCGCTGTCGGCACCCTCAACTCCTGGCGTGGAAACGTGCCGTCAGACCACCGTCCCACGCCCGCTGTTCAGGTCTCCCGCCGAGCCCACCAGGAGCCTGCTGAACGTTTCCCGCGCCCGCCGCGCACCGCCTCGCGCGCACCAGACGCCACCCGATGACCGACCGATCCACCCAGGATCGGTCTTGTCATCGGTCGGTGTCTGGCACGGGCGATGCGGCGCCCGGCGAACACGGTCGAACGATCAGCAGCCGCTTACTTCTTATCCTCCGGCACGTCCAGGTCCGCGAGCTCCTCGGCGAAGCCCGGGTCGGTCCCGCCGGCCCCGATCGACTCGAGCTCGCTGAGGTCGGAGGTCAGCGAGGAGCCGAAGCCCCCGAAGCCCTCGCCCTCGCCCAGCCCGAGCTCGGACGCGATCTCGTCGGAGTCGAGCAGGCCCATCTCGTCGGCCATCCGCGGGAGCGGATCGGTCGGCTCGATCTCGATGCGGCGGTAGCGCTTGAGCCCCGTCGCGGCCGGGATCAGCTTGCCGATGATCACGTTCTCCTTGAGGCCGTTGAGCGTGTCCTTCTTGCCCTCGAGCGCCGCGTCGGTGAGCACCTTGGTCGTCTCCTGGAAGGAGGCCGCCGAGAGGAACGAATCCGTGTTCAGCGACGCCTTGGTGATCCCGAGGATGATCTCCTCGAACTGGGCC
>JACDAP010000210.1 GCA_013695395.1 Solirubrobacterales bacterium | reverse complement strand
GCTCTTCTGTCCGAGCCGGCCCTGGGCGACCATCCGCACCAGGATCCGCGGCGGGGCGAACCGGTCGCCGTGCTTCTCGGCGGCGTTCTCGAGCCGCTCGAGCACGGCGTCGAGGCCCTCCATGTCGGCCTTCATGAACGGCGGGAAGAGACCGCGCCTCGGGTCGAGCCCGGCGCCGGCCATCATGCCGACGTCGATGTCCCGGTGGGTCGCGACGCCCTCCTCGAGCACGAGCGCGGCCTCGACGAAGGTCTTGAGCGTGAGCATCTCGACGAGCTCGGCGATGTCGGGCTCCGCCTCACCGTTCAGGTTCGGGTTGCCCTCGGTGTCGTAGAAGCCCTCGCCGCCCGTCTTGGCCCCGAGCTTCCCCTCGCTGACGAGGCGGCTCATGCCGTCCGGCACGTAGAAGCGACCCTCTTCGCCCTCGAGGTCGTAGGACTCGTGGAGGTGCTCGGCGACGTGGAGGACCGTGTCGAGGCCCAGGAGGTTGATCAGGAAGTACGGGCCCATCGGGACGACGTTCGCGGCCCCGACGCCCTCGTCGATCTTCTTGATCGAGAGCCCCTTGGCCTCCTGCTCGCGCCAGATCTCCGCGATCCCCGAGTTCAGGATCCGGTTGACGACGAAGCCCGGCACCTCCTGGCAGACGATCGGGTTCTTCTTGATCGCCTGGGCGAAGTTGAGTGCCGCCTGCGTCGTCTCGCTGCTGGTCTCCTCGCCCTCGACGATCTCGATCAGCGGCATGACCGAGGCCGGGTAGAAGTAGTGGAAGCCGACGACCTTGTCCGGGCGGAAGGTGGCGTCCCCGATCTCGCTGATCGAGAGCGACGAGGTGTTCGAGGCGAGGATCGCGTGACCGGGCGTGACCGAGTCGAGCTCGGCGAAGACGGCCTCCTTGATCTCCATCCGCTCGGGCACGGCCTCGATGACGAAGTCGACGTCCCCGAAGCCGGTGTAGTCGAGCGTGCCGGTGATGCGGCCCATGACCTCCTCGACCTGCTCCGCGCCCTGCTCCTCGGTCAGCTTGCCCTTCCCCACGAGCTTGGCGACGGTGCCGCTCGTGACGCTGCGGGCCTCCTCGAGCCCGTGGTCGACGAGCTCCTGGCTGATGTCCTTGAGGACGACGGGGATCCCCGAGGCGGCGATGGTCTGGGCGATCTGCCCGCCCATGGTCCCGGCTCCGACGACGGCGGCTTTGAAGACGAACATGGCCCGATGGTACGTGGCGGGGCCCGCGCGGCGGAGTGCCGCGCAGGCGGCTCACAGAGGCGAGTCGTCCAGGTCCGCGATCCGCTCGGTCCGGTACCGGACGAGCGTGCGGCGCATCGCCTCACCGACACGACGGCGGACGAAGACCCAGTCCTTGAGCGGCCCGCCCTCCTTGAGCTCCCAGTCGAAGGCCAGGGTGACCCGGACCTGACCCTCGGCGGCGGGCTCGAAGTGGACGGTCTGGGTGCCACGGAGCTCCTCGTCCTCCACGTAGAGCGACTGGCCGGTCCGGGCCTCGAACCAGTCCACCTTCTCGGCCACCACGCCCCGCCCCCCGGCCGGGGTGCTCCAGACGACCCGGCCACCGACGTCGGGCCAATCGCCCTCGACCTTCACGACCTGGCCAAAGCCGTCGACGAAGCCCGCTCGGCGGTTCAGGTCGTACCAGAGCTCCTCGGCGGCGCTGATCGGTCCCGGCAGCTGGGTGACGCGGGAGATGCGGGCCACGGCTCAGCCCTCGTTGGACGGATCGATGATCGTGAGGTCGCCGAAGTGGGTTCGGCCGAAGCCTCGATCACGGGTGAGCAGAGCGTCGGCGTGGACGCACGTATGCCCCGCGATCAGGAAGTCGGCGACCACGCGCGTGCGCGGACCACCCGAGCGCCGGTACTCGGCCCACAAGCCGCCAGCCGCTTCGGCCGCCTCTTGCGTCATCGGCGCGAACGCGACGTCGAGCGCGAGCAAGGTCGCCGTCGCGTCCGCGGGCGTCGGGAATATGGCCGCCAGCTCCGTCCAGACCACCTCACAGGCGATCAGCGTTCCACGGCTCACCGCCTCTCCCACCGCCGCGCGTGAGGCCGGACCGAAACGGCGGTCGCCAAGAGCGATGTCCACGACGACATTGGTGTCGACCGCGACGATCAGGGGAGCTCGACCGGTCCGCGGAGCTCGTCCATGATCTCGTCCGTGGTCTGGTCCAGGTCGAGGATGCCGTAGACCTGGTCGAGCCGGTCCTCGATCGACGCCTTCGCAAGCACGATTCGCCCGTCCTCCTCGCGGAACTCCATCTCGGCGCCCGGCCGGATCCCGAAGCGCGTGCGCAGCTCCTTGGGGATCGTCACCTGCCCCTTCTCGGTCACCTTGCTCGTCATACGTCGAGCGTAGGAGGTCGAACCGGTTCGGTCAAACCGTCAGGTTCCCCCGGCCAGCTCGGCCTGGATGGTCGTGATCCCGGTGGCGACCTGCTCGAGACGCGGAGCGAGCTCACCGGCCAGGCGGACGCGCTCGGCGACCCCGTCCTCGGTAAGCCGATAGAAGCGGCGCGAGCGGCGCTCGGGGTGCTCCCACTCCCCGGCGATGAAGCCGTCGGCCTCGAGGCGACGGAGCAGCGGGTACATCGTGTTCGGGTTGACGGCGACGAGGCCCCCGGTGGCCTGCCCGACACGGAGCATGAGCGCGTTGCCGTAGCTCGGCTCGTCGCGCAGGAAATGGAGGACGAGGAGCGGGAGAAGCCCGGCCCGGCGCAGCTCTCCGACGAGCGGGTCGGCCGAGCCGGAGCCACC
>JACDAP010000168.1 GCA_013695395.1 Solirubrobacterales bacterium | reverse complement strand
ATCCGGCGACGTCTTGACAGTGGACACTGGCATGCGTACGCTCGCCGGTGTCAAAACGGTCATCGGAGGCTTTTATGGAGTTCTCGCCAGCGGAGGAGCACGAGATGCCGGACGATCCGGTGAAGGCCGCAATCAAACGCCGCTTGTGGATGTTCGGCATCTGCTGCTTCCCGATCGCTTTGCTGGGCTGCGCTGTGGCGCTCGTGCCCCTCGCGCACTTCATCCCGCCGCCGTCGCCGAATTGGAGCGCCGAGCGCATCTCCAACTTCTACAGCGACCACCTGACTGGCATTCGAATTGGAATGATCGGAACGATGTTCTTCACGGCGCTCCTCCTCCCGTTCTACACGATCGTGGCGGCAGAGATTCGGGCAATAGAAGGGCGTCCCGCGGTCCTTTCGTCAATCCAGTTCGGCGCAGCCGTCGTCCTCGTCATGGAACTGATCGTCATCGCGATGCTCGTTCTGGTTGCGAGTTTCCGTCCCGACCGCGACGCTGAGGTCATCCGAGTCCTGAACGACTTCTGGTGGTTTGTCTGGACGATGGCAATCCCCGTCTACTGCGTACAGTACATCTGTATCGCGGTGGCAGGTTTTATGGACAAGCGACCGCACCCGACGTGGCCACGATGGGCGGCGTACCTCAACGCGTGGAATGCACTCCTCGCGGCTGGGGGCGTGCTCGTGGTGTTCTTCAAGACGGGCCCGTTCGCATGGAACGGGCTGATCGGCTTCTGGGTCCCGATTTTGGCGTTCGGCACAGTCACGTTGATCAATGCGTACCTGCTGTACCGGCGTCACGCCTACACGATGCAGCTCGACGAGATGCAGACGGCCGGGATGCTCGCAGGCTGCGACCGCTCTGAGCCGCCAAGGCGTGGCTTGGCCGGCGTGCAATAGCCGAGGCCCGAGGCGCGCCGCGCCGCGAGGCCGGTGAGGCGCAACAGCGCCGTTGTTGGACATTCCTCGACAACCGCTTGTCGCGGGTCCCCCTAAACGACGAAGGAGCAGACCATGACACCGGACAGCGCTGAGGTTCGCGAAGAGCGAGCGCTCGTGTGGGCGGGCGCGGCGATGCTCGTCGTCTTCCTCGTGAGCCTCGTGTTCTGCGCCCGGTTCATCCCGCCGCCAGCGCCGTCGCGGTCAGCCGAAGAGATCGCCGAGCAGTACCGCGAGCACCAGGGCGGGATCATCCTCGCCTCGATCCTGATGCTCGTCGCCGGAACCCTTTTCGCCCCGTTCTGCGCAGTGATATCGCGTCTCATGCGGCGCATTGCCGGGCGCCCGAGCGCGCTGGCGAGCACGCAGTTCGGGTGCGCGGTGGTGAACGTCGTCTGGTTCTCGATGATGGCGATGTTTTGGATGACCGCCGCCTACCGCACGGACCGCCCACCGTCCGAGGTCCAGCTCTTCAACGACATCGGGTGGCTCATCATGGTGGTCCCGACGTCCGCGTTCATCTTCCAGGTCCTGTGCCTCGGCGTGGCGATTCTCACCGATCCACGTGAGAGCCCACTCGTCCCGCGCTGGGTCGGCTACTACAACCTCTGGTCGGCCACGCTGTACATCCCGGGGATGTTCTCCGCTTTCTTCATGCGCGGGCCCATCGCGTGGACGGGCGTGGCGTCGTTCTACCTGGAGGCCGTCGCCTTCCTCCTCTGGCTCATCGTCATGACGTGGGTCCTGCTGCGCACCCTGACCATCCGCGGGCCCGCCCCCGCAGTCCGCGAGCAGAAGCTCGCGGCGCCTACCCAGCCGGCGTAGCCCATGACCCTCTTCCGCGGCACCTACGTCCTCCGCGAGCTCCCGACTCGATGAACGGAGAACACCACCAACAACCATTTCTGGAAACAGCACGGCATGAAGAGCCTTCTCCCGCCCTGAGAAGCCGCACGTCGGCGGGCGCCGAGCCGAAAGGCGCACGACAGCCCGCCCGTCACCTGCCCGGCGAGGAGGGCACGTGGATCTTCATCCTGGGCGACATGACGGTGTTTGCCCTGCTGTTCGGGGTTTACATCGACGCCCGCTCGAAGGACCCGGCGCTATTCACGCAGTCCCAGGCGGCGCTGCACCAGGCCTACGGCGCGATCAACACGCTGCTGCTGCTCTCGAGCTCCTTGATGGTCGTCATGGCGATCCGCGCGATCCGGGGCGGCGTGCGCGACATCGCGCCCTACCTCTTCGTCGGGGCAATCGTCTGCGGCCTCGGCTTCTCGCTCATGAAGTTCTTCGAGTGGAGCGACAAGCTCAGCGACGGCATCAACCCCGCGACGAACGACTTCTGGATGTACTACTACATCCTCACCGGGCTGCACTTCTTCCACCTCATCCTCGGGATGGGCGTGCTGACCTTCTGCTGGGTCCAGTCCCGCAAGCCGTCGCTCGACGCCCGCCAGTTCGCCTTCGTCGAGGGCGGCGCATGCTTCTGGCACATGGTCGACCTGCTGTGGATCGTCCTGTTCCCGCTGCTGTACCTCGTCAAATGACCCGCACCGGCCTCCTGCGCACCCCGATCAGCCTCGTCTGGCTCGGCCTCATCGCCGCAACGCTCCTGTCGTGGTGGCTCGGCTCGAACCACGGCGTGAAGAGCGAGCAGACCGCCGGGGCCCTCATCCTCCTCGTCGCCTTCGCGAAGGTTCGCTACGTCGGCCTGTTCTTCATGGAGCTGCGCCACGCGCCGCTCGCGCTGCGCTGCATCTTCGAGGGCTGGTGCGCCCTCGTGAGCACGACGATCATCGTCATGTTCCTCGTCGTATAGACGGCCGGTGCCGTTCGAGTCGTTGTGAGCTATCCGGCGCAACGGAGACTTTGCAGCTCGCCGTCGAGATGAGGAACTGATCGTCGCGGCGCATCACGGTCGACTCACCCGACTTCTGACAACGTGGGCCGATGGCCAGGCAGCCCGCCGCGAGGTGCATGCGGTTGGCCTCACCGATTCCGAGGTGGTGCTCGCCGACGCCGGCTCCGGCACCACCGCCAGATGGATCATCCTCGGCGGCAGCCCCCACCGGGGCACTCTCGGGTGGGTCGCGTGAATCGCCCGCAGCTGCTCGGCTTTCAAGACACTGCCCAGCTCCTCGGTCGTCGCTTTGACGCGTCTGCAGGCCAACCCCCGCTGCTCCGCGACCTCGGCGATCAGCCCGTCCGCGACGTGCTGTCGACGAACAGGTTGATGTAGCGAGGCGGCGAGCACGATCCTTCCATCGGGGCGCATGCGGCCCGCCTCGACGCATCCGCGGGTGCCCCGTGCGGCGGATCCGACGCCGAGCGTTCGAATCCGGCGTATCAAGCCGGAAAGGCGGCCTTCAACGCTTCTTCGATCACTTCGCGCCACACCGCGTAGCCGCGGGCGTCGGGGTGGAAGCGGTCCACGGAGAACAGGCTGTGATCGCGCCGGAACACCGGCCCGGTGCGCTCGGGGATCGGGATGACCGCGATGTCGAGCGTCGCGCCGGTCGCGCGCACGACGCCGTTGAGGCTCTGGGCCCGCTCCCCGGCCAGCCAGCGCAGCGGCTGGGGGAGGCGCGGCGTCGAGCCCATGTCGGGGACGCCCGTCAGGAGGATCCTCACGGCCGGGTCGCCCGCGCGCAGCGCGCCGACGATCGCGGTGATGTCGCCGCGCAGCGACCCGCCTGAGGTGCCGCCGGTGACGTCGTCGGAGCCCGCCGAGATCAGCACGATGTCGGCGTCGAGCTCGACCGCTCGCCGCAGCTGGTCGGCGCGCACGTCGGACCACTTGGCGCCCGAGACGGCGAGGTTGGTCCAGGTCACGTTCCGGCCTTGGGCGGCGAGCGTCTGCGCCGCGCCGACCGCGATGCCCTGCTCGTACGGCGCGCCCTGCCCGGCCGCGGTGGAGTCGCCGAGGACGACCAGCCTGAGCGCGGGGTCCTCCAGATCGCCGGTGCGCTGCGGCTCCATCGACGGCGGCGTGTAGGGGACCTCGTCGCCGACCAGCAGCGCCCAAGCGGCCTCCGCGACCAAGAGCGCCGCGGCGAGGAGCGGGAGCAGCAGCAGGCGGCGGAGCGGCTTCGGCAGCCGATCCTAGTCGCGCATCAGCAGGACGGACGGGGCCGCGACCCCCTGCGACCCCAGGGTGGATAGCTTCGCCCCCGGCATCCTGCTCGACAGTGACTCAGTTGGAGAATATGGGCGGCAGGATTCGAACCTGCGACCTTCGGGTTATGAGCCCGATTCGCGGGGTCCCCACGCCGCCGCGAGGTCCGTCGTCCGAGGCTTCGATTCGTGCGGGCAGTCGTCCTCGACGAGGCCACCCCCGACTAGTCCGGCTCCGCCATCGGCATATCCGAGCGCCGGGCACCGCGCGCAGCCGAAGACCGCCTCCTCACCGTCTCGTGCGACGACCAGAGGCTCGTGCTTGCAGGCGACCGAGGCGGGCACGACCTCCCTCAAGATTGCCAGGTAGGCGGCTCCCTCGATACGCGCCGCCTCACTGTCGACATTGGCGCGCATGGCCCACACGGTCTTCCGATTCTCTCGCGTCCGCACCTGGATTCGGTCGGCGCGAGCTTGACGGCGGATGTCGGAGCGCCACGGCGGATGTCGGAGCGCCACAGGTACGGGTCGGTGATGTTCTCGATGCGGCGGACCAC
>JACDAP010000156.1 GCA_013695395.1 Solirubrobacterales bacterium | reverse complement strand
CAGGGCTTCGCCGTCAACTACGCCGGCTCCGGCGGGGCGGTCGTCGCGCTCGCGCTGCCCGGTGGCCCCGCGCTCCCCGCGCTTCGGCCACCGCTCGCCGCGCGGGTACTCCACGTGAAAGACCGGGTTGCGCCGGCTGCGCCGCCGCGGGCGGACCGCTGACCCGGGAGGCGCGCACCGTGCGTGCCCACCTCCCGGTCTGCCTCAGCGGATCTGCATACCGGAGATCGCGCGGGCGATCACCATGCGCTGGATCTCGCTCGTGCCCTCGAAGATCGTGTAGATCTTCGCGTCGCGGTGCCAGCGCTCCACCGGATACTCGCGGGTGTAGCCGTTGCCGCCGAGGATGTGCATCGCCCGCTCGGTGGCCCAGGTGGCGACCTCGCCCGCCTTGAGCTTGCTCATCGAGCCCTCCGCGTTCTCGAACTTCTGGCCCGTGCGCCCCATCCAGGAGGCGCGCCAGACGAGCAGGCGGGCCGCGTCGATCTCGACCTTCATGTCGGCCAGGGCGAAGGCGATGGCCTGGTTCTCGATGATCTTCTTGCCGAACTGCTCGCGCTCCTTGGCGTAGTCCAGGGCGTACTCGTAGGCCGCGCGGGCGATCCCGATCGCCTGGGAGCCGACGGTCGGCCGGCTCGCCTCGAAGGTCTGCATCGCCGCCTGCGACTTGGACTTCTTGCCCTCGCGCACGCGGGCGATCCGCTCGTCGAGCTTCTCCTTGCCGCCGAGGACGTAGCCGGCGGGGATGCGGCAGTCGTCGAGGTGGACGTCCGCGGTATGCGACGCGCGCAGCCCGTGCTTGGAGACCTTGGCGCCCTGCTCGATGCCCTTGGCCTCGCTCATCGGGACGATGAACCCGGCGTGTCCGCGCGAGCCGAGCGTGGGGTCGACGCTCGCGATGATCACGTGCACGTCGGAGATCCCGCCGTTGGTGGCCCAGGCCTTCTGGCCGTTGAGGACCCACTCGTCGGTGGCCTCGTCGTACTTCGCCGTGGTCCGGACGTTCGAGACGTCGGAGCCCGCGTTCGGCTCGGAAGCGCAGAAGGCGGCGACCTTCAGGTCACCCGCGGTGCCGAAGCAGCGCGGGATCCACTCGCCCATCTGCTCGCCGGTGCCCTGCCCGGCGATGGCGGCGACGGCCAGCCCGGTGCCCATGATCGCCATGCCGAGGCCCGCGTCGCCCCAGAAGAGCTCCTCGTTGACGATCGGCATCGTCAAGCCGGTCGGGTCGCCGAAGAACTGGGCGAGGCCGTCGAAGGAGTAGAGCCCGATCTTCGCGGCCTCCTCGATGATCGGCCAGGGCGTGGCCTCCTTCTCGTCCCACTCGTGCGCGGCCGGGCGCAGCACGTCGGCGGCGAACCCATGGACCCAGTCACGGATGTCCTTCTGATCCTGGGTGAGCTCGAGGGTGAAGACGGGCGCGTCGGCCGCCGGGGCCTCGGTCGTGCTGGTGTCCTGCTCGGTGGTCGCCACGTGGTGCCTTTCGAGGTCGGGAACGCGCGAAGCGTATCGGGTGAACGCGTACGTTCGGGCTGGCACTCACGCCGACACGGCTTCTCACGGGAGCCGACGCCGCGGCGCGGCCTATCGTGAGCGCCCCGCATGGAGCTCGTCCCCGGTCAGCCGAACGTCACCCTCCGGGAGGGCGCGGCCGGCCACGAGGTGGTCCTCGCCTTCCCCTACGACTCGGCCAAGGTCGAGGCGGTCCGGCGCATCCCGGGCCGGAAGTTCGACTGGGACACGCGCGAATGGTCGGCGCCGATCGACGACTGGGCGGGGGTGCACGTCGCGAGCATCCTCGAGCGCTTCCCCGAGCTCGAGCCCTCCGCGGAGGCGGCGGAGTGGCTCTCCGGGGTGGGCGAGCGGTGGATCGGCGCGATCTCCACCGGTGTGCGCGGCGGGCGCGGCTTCTTCGTGCTGCGCACCCGGGCGGGGAAGCTTCCCGAGGAGCTCGCGGCGCTGGCGGACATCCATGAGGGCGCGCACTGGCTGCCGCTCACCCTCGAGATCGCCGAACGGCTGATGGAGATCGAGGCCGCGCGGCTCGACGGCCCCGCCAACCGCTGCATCAGCCACCTGCGCTCCGGCCTCGAGCCGCCGCCGGCGATCCTCTCGTTCGTCGAGGGCGTCGCGGGGACGCACTTCAAGCTCGACGTCCTCTGGGACTCCGACGCGGCCAAGGCGTTCGACGCGCTGCCCGGCGCGGGCGACCGCTCCCGCTCGATCCCCGTCGACCCGTACCTCTCCGAGCCGCTCGACGCGTTCCTCGCCCTGCACCGGATCGAGGTCAGCGGGGCCGCGGCGCCGCATCTGGCCGCGATGCAGGCCGAGCACGAGGAGGCCCAGCGCGACATCGCCGCCTCCCGCGCACAGCAGGCCGACGCGCCCTCACCCCTCCCCCGGCTCGGCGAGGGCGTCGCGCTCGAACCCTTCCAGTGGGCGGGCGTGCGCTACGTGCTCGACAAGCGGCGTGCGTTCCTGGCCGACGAGCAGGGGCTCGGCAAGACGGTGCAGGCGCTGGCCGCGCTCGAGGTCGACGACGCCTACCCGGCGGTGGTCGTCTGCCCCGCGTCTTTGAAGCTCAACTGGGAGCGGGAGGCGGCGCGCTGGCTGCCGCACCGGAAGACCGTGGTCTTGAGCGGGCGTGGCGTGGCCCCGCGCACGGGCGAGATCACGGTGCTCAACTACGAGCTCGTCGCCGCCCACAAGGACGCGCTCGCCCGCCTGAAGCCCCGTGCGCTGATCCTCGACGAGAGCCACTACTGCAAGAACCCGCAGGCCAAGCGGACCCAGGCGGTGCGGCGGCTCGCCCAGGCGGTCACGGCCGACGGGCTGAAGCTCGCGCTCTCCGGCACCCCGGTGCTCAACCACCCGGAGGAGCTGATCCCGCAGCTGCGAATCATCGGGCGCCTGGAGGACTTCGGCTCGGGCGCGAAGTTCGCGCGCCAGTTCCAGGGCGACCGGGCCGAGGAGCGCCTGCACTGGCACCTGCGGCGCCGCTGCTTCGTGCGGCGGCTGAAGGTCGACGTGCTCCCCCAGCTGCCCGCCAAGCGGCAGGTCGTCGTGCCGATGGAGCTCTCGAACAAGCGGGAGTACCGCCTCGCCGAGGAGGACGTGATCGCCTGGCTGCGCGAGCAGCCGCTCGACCTCTCAGAGCTCGACGCGAAGATCGCCGCGACGCTGCGCACCGAGCGGCTCGTGCAGCTCGGGATCCTCAAGCGGCTGGCCGCAAAGGGGAAGCTCGCGGGGGCGCTGTCGTGGATCCACGACTTCCTCCAGTCCGGGGAGCCGCTCGTGGTCTTCGCCCATCACCAGGAGGTGCAGGCCGCGGTGTGCGAGCGCTTCCCCGACGCCGCGCACCTGCTCGGCCGCGACAACGTGGCCGCGCGAGAGGCGACGGTGCGGGCCTTCCAGGAGCCGGACGGCCCGCAGCTGATCGTCTGCGCCACGCGGGTCGCCGCGCAGGGGATCACGCTCACCCGCGCCTCGAACGTCTGCTTCCTCGAGCTCGAGTGGACCCCCGCGATGCACGACCAGGCGGAGGACCGCTGCCACCGCATGGGCCAGCACGACGCCGTCACCGCCTGGTACCTGCTCGCCGCCGAGACGATCGACGAGACGATCAGCGAGATGCTCCAGCGCAAGCGGGGCCTCGTCGGCGCGGTGACCGACGGGACCCGCGACGAGGGCGAGGCGCTCGTGGCCTCCGTGGTGCGCGAGCTGCGCGGGAAGCCGTACAAGCACCTGCGCCCGGTGGCCTGACCCGCCCACCCAGGCGAAGGCCCGACGCTCGGGGCGCGGTGGGGGCCGGATGCGGGGACGTTGTGGTTCCCTGGCAGCCCGAACGTGACGCGCACGCCGGGCCAGAGGGCGCGCCTCGGCGGCATGCGATTGACAACTGCCCGTCAGACGGGTGGAGTGG